>NZ_DATIRC010000037.1:0-9137 GCF_035470145.1 Romboutsia sp. | reverse complement strand
ACTATAAATACTCCCAATAAAAATACAAGCAAACTTTTGTTTACCTTTGGTTTAGAAACCGATGTTGATGTACTTATTTGTTTAGAAACTGGTGTTGATGTATCCATTTGTTTATATCCCCCTTTTATTTAATATAATCTGAATTCTACCTCAATTATTTTCCCCTAGAAACAAATTAATTTTATGAAGAATCCAGTATTTAACTGTTACATTTCAGATTTATAAAAATCTGTTTTATCTATATTTTCAGAACTTGCTATATCTAATGCTTACATTTTTGTTCTTTTTTATTTTTGAAATCGTTTTCCTTTTTTGTGCAAATAGCTTCTCCCCTATTTTTTATTACATTACGTGAAAATTCTAGCTCTTTTCATCCCTAAATTTCTCTATCCTTTTAGTATTCTTCAATTTAATCCACTTCACATTATAACGTACTCAATTTCATTATATTACTTTTTGTCTATATTTCAACCATTTTAATAAATTCAGATTTATCTAACAATTCCACTATATATACCCTATGGCAGATAATAACTACCGTACGAATTATTACTATTTTCATAACTTTAATATTGTGGTATATTCATACGAGGAGGAAGTCATCATGTCGAAATTTTATGTAAAATATTTAACTCTATTTATTGGTTTAGGTGCATACAATACCTTTTTACCAGTATATTTAGAAAATACCCTAGGATTTAGTTCATCACAAGTGGGTATGGTAGTATCAATACCATCTATAATCGGTATTATTTTTGTTCCTATATGGGGACTTATAAGTGATTTAATGAAAAAACAAAAATCCATTCTTTGGATAAATATACTAATGTCACTTTTATTTACAGGGCTTTACATTATTACTGATTCATTTATACCAATACTTGTAGTAGCTACATTCCTTGAAATGTTTAGGAATTCTATATTGCCTTTAACAGATTCTATAACTACTTCATACTGTAGGGAAAATAATAAAAACTACGGTGGAATAAGAGTAATTGGTTCTATGTCATTTGCTATATCTTCTTTCTTGTGTGGTCAGCTTATAAAAATGACTAATAGTAACCTTATGTTCTTTTATGTTTTTATGGTTAGTATGATAGGATGTTTAATAATAACACCTACTTTAGATGCTACAAGTAAAATTGAACATAAAGAAAAGCTAAACTTAAAAGAAGATTTACCAAAATTATTTAAAAATAGAGCTTATATACTTATTCTAATTTGTGGAGTATGTGTTGCCTCATTAACAGAAGCTATGATGGCATATCAAGGGATACATCTGATGAGCCTTGGGGCTGGACCTGAGCTAGTTGGACTACTTACTGTATTTATGGTTATTCCAGAACTTTTCTTTATGGTAAAGAGTAAGGGTTTACTTGAGAAATACGGAATGGTAAAGATGATAAGTTTTGCCAGTTGTGCTCTTTTGATTAGATGGATAGTTTATGCATTAACATCTAATCCATTGGTATTTATGTTAGCTACATCTATGCATGGTATTGCTATTTCTATTATAATAATCTGTGCGTTTGATTTTATTGGTAAGGTTGTAGATAAAAAGCTTTATACTACATCTATGACTGTTTATACCTTTACAATTGGTGTTTCTTATTCTCTTATGAAGCTATTATACGGAGCAATGATAGATTTATTTGGAATAAACTCTATATTTATTTTTTCTATTGGAGTTTCATTATTCAGCTTTGTAGTTTTAAGATGGATAATGAATTTAGATGTTGTTAATGATAAAAATGCTGAAGTGGTATAGATAAAATTGAGTACCTTAAAATAGCTTTTATAGTTTATTTTAAGGTACTTTTTTATTCTTTTTATATGGTCTGATAGAACAATCCATCTCTTGTACAATAGAAATACAATCTACCATGACCTTGTTTACGGAATCTAAATTCCATATTCCACTCAGGATATTGCTTTACAATAAGAGCTCTATCCCCTCTAACATAAGCTAAAAAAGAAATGTAATGTTCTTTTTTCATCTCATGTTTAGAAGTTACAAATAATTCATCTTCTACAGGTTCTATTTCAAGTACATGAACATTTTCTGATTTTTTTGCTGCTAATGGCTCTAATTTTTTTCCGCAACATGAAATAGTTGCCTCTCCTGTAGCTGTCATTAGGTTATTACACTGTGCACATACATAAAACTTTAATTTATTCATATTTCCTCCTACTAATTCGTTTAAATTTATTTCACCTGATAAAATTCCATCAATACTTATTTCAAGTATCTGTGATAATTCTTGAAGCAAAGAAATATCAGGACATCCTTGACCTCGTTCCCATTTGCTTATTGTTTTGTCACTTATGTTCATTTCATCAGCTATTTGTTTTTGAGTCATATTTTTTTCTTTTCTCAATTGATATATTAATTTGCCAATTTTCTTACAATCCATTGGTATCACCTCTTAATATTAATTTAAACTATTTAGTAATATCATTCAATAAACGAATCGTAGAGTACGTATTTTTATACTACTTAAATTGTTTTAATAACACAGCTTTTTAATCAAATGGCTTATTCAATACTTTTTCAATAAATACTTTTATAAGTTCTGGATCAAACTGAAGACCTGCATTTATTTTTAGTTCTTCTATAGCAACTTCCTCTGGCAAAGCATTACGATAACTTCTTTCCGAGATCATAGCATCATAAGAATCAACTATTGTAATAATCCTTGATTGGAGTGATATTTCTTTCCCCTTTAAACCTTTAGGATATCCCATTCCGTCCCATCTTTCATGATGAGCTAACACATATTCTGCCATTTCTGACATATCATTTACTGTACTAAGTATTCTATAGCCTATTTCTGGATGTCGCTTTATTTCTTTCCATTCTTCCTCTGTCAGTTGCCCTTGCTTATTTAGTACATTTTCCTCTATAGCTATTTTTCCTATATCATGAAGTAACCCAACAATTTTAAGTTCCTTGATTTCATCTTCCGCTAAACCAAGGGCTTTACCCATACTTTCGCATAATATTGAAACTCTGTGAGAGTGCTGTTCTTCTCTTTTGTTTTTTTCATGAAGAGTACTAATTATAGTATTTATAGTTTTTCCTCTCATGCTTGGACTTTCAAAGAGCTTTTTCTTATACATATTATCTTCTGCTTTTTTTAAAACATCTTGAATTTTTTCTTCCTCATTGTTCTTTGTTTCATATCCAAAAGAAACAGATATATCTACAGAACCCACTTTTTCTTTTAAGGCAATAGTTTTAATACGTTTAATAATTTGCTCTGCTTCATAAGTATCTGTTTTCGGTAACAGAATTACAAATTCATCACCTCCGAGTCTAGAAATAACATCAGTAACTCGGCATCCTCTCCTCATAACTTCTGCTACTTTTTTTAGAAATTCATCTCCTATGCCATGACCAAAAGAATCATTTACAAGCTTTAGACCGTTAACATCTGCCATAATAATAGTTAAAGGTAAAGGTAAACTTCTTTGTTCATCTAATCGGCTTAATTCTTCTTCAAAAAATCTTCTATTATATAAGCCTGTTAATTGATCATGATAGCTTAAATATTTCAATTTATTTTCACTTTTTTTTAATTCCAACTCATTTTGTTTTTGAACTGTGACATTTCTTGATATAGCCAAGACTTCTTTTTCATTATTTTTTACCATTCTAAGTTCATAATGCTGCAGTTTATTACAAAATTCCAATTCATATTCAAAGTTTTCCATTGCTCCACTTGTAAAAACTAATTGTATTTTTTCATAGGCTATTTTTGATATTTCTTTAGGCAGAACTTCCCAAAGGGTTTTTCCGATAAAAGCTTCCTTTGGCATTAACAAAAGACTCTCATCACTTGTCATACAATCTATAAAATGACCTTCAGAATCAATAACAAATAATAAATCAGGTATTGCTTCAATAATAGCTCTATTTTTCTTTTCTGCTAAATCAATTTTTTTTACAAGACTGCTTAGTAATAAATAAAGTATAATTGAAGTTACAATAACATATAGGAAGCCTTTGTATGTACTCATAATTAAAAACATACCACTATTACTAGCGAGTCTATTTGCAATTCTATCTGAAAAGTAGATCCAAATAAATCCACTTATCAAGTATATTAGGAATATCTTAATACATTCAAATTTAAATTTATTTTTTTTATTAATCCTTAAAATTGAGTAAATTTTCTTTATTGTTGATACAAACATAGCATACCTCCATTACCATTATATTAAATTCGATTGCGCTCGATTTATTATTCTTCAATAATTTTATTCCTTCAAAAAACAAATTTATATATTTTTCTACAATTAATTTACCATAATTTGGAACTTCATGTAAATGCCTTATCTCATTAATTCTAATCTAATTCATTAACACAAACAAAATAAATTGCGTTCACAATTTGTTAACCTACCCCAAAGGGTTTTCTCACTAAGTTTTTTAGAATTTTCTACATAAAAAAATCCCCTAAAGGGGACCTTGAGTGGCTAAACCAACTACAATCTATCTATGCTTCATTAATATTCAATACTATACCATGTAATTTATCTAAAAGCATAGTTTCATTTATTTTTTCTTTTGTCATTAACGCACTACAACTATAAAAAGCTACGGGTAGCTCACCTTTGGTCCAACCAAGCCCTAAGTCGAAACATTGCTTATATATATCAGACACCATAAAGCCTAATGCTTCAAGAGAATACCTTAGTGTCTCTGGGTAAATACACGGTTGTCCTTGCTGTTTAAGACAAGTGATACATTTTGTACATGATCCTGGTGGCAACCCAACAGTGTTATCTATATCCTTTTCAATCTCAATTAATTTATCTGTCATCTGATCTTTGATATCATTGAATGCATACATAGAAATGGCACTACTGATGTCAACCACCTCATCTGGTTTCTCTTTTATATAGTTGTTGAAGACCCTTGATGATAAGTTAGCTATTTCCAGCTTATCTATTTGTGCTTTAATAGGTTGTGTATCTATTTCAGTCATAATAATTGTGGCGTAATTATAAGGCTCTAGATAACTTGTCGTATCAAACATAAAATCAGGACAACTAAAGTTCTTACCATAGTTATTACATCTTTGACAATATCCTAAGACTTCCTCATTTTTATATGCTTCAAACAGTGTTGCTTTTTTTAATTGTTTTAATCTTACTTTTACAGGCAATTTCATATTCATACCTCCCGCGACTTTATAAACTAATATAAGTATATCATACTCCTATATTTCTACTGGTATTGCTTTATAGTTCATATGATCTAAAAACTTTTTAAATCCTTCTAGTTCTATATTTACCATTTTTGTATTTACATTAGGATGAAAATTTAGGTTTTGACCATCTAAAACATCTTTATCTATGTATAATTGTACTTCTTTATTTTTATCATTTATAATTGAAAATGGATTTACACTTCCAGGAGTAAGACCTAATGTATTATATAATCTTTCAGGTGATGCAAAAGATAATCGGCTACTTCCTATTTGATCCCTTAAATCTCTAAGATCCACTCCTTTGTCATCTCTTACTACAACTAAGTAGTACTTATCTCCTTTTGAGTTTCTTAAAAATAAGTTCTTGCAATGATTGCCCTTAACTATATCTTTTATAATTTTTAGCTGTTCTGCTGTATATATAGGTTCATGTTCAAACACCTCATATACTATATCTAATTCATTTAATACGTTATATACTTTGTTTTCGTTATTCATTTTTTCCTCCTCTTTTGCTTTATTTATGATTTTAATTACGCTACCAGTGTTGTTATATAAAAATCTCTAAAATAGCATAACTTGTCCATTTCATCTTTTATATTAACCTATCCTTAAACCCTTTTTATATTTAAGAACTCCATCTTCCATAGTTAATTCAATTACTCCTGTTTCATTTAAATATTCAACATAGGGCCTTAACATTTTTTCTATCATGGAATATTTATATATATTTTTTACACCTATATTCCATTTTTTAATAATGGAACCTACAATATTTTCCATTGTCATATCATCATCTATGACATCATATACTCTTGTAGCTCTGTTCTTATAGAAATCTATATTGTCACTTATAAGTTTTGTAATATCATCATACATACCTTTGTGCGCAACTATATATTTTCTACATTTTAAATCATAAAGCTTTTTTTTACTTTCTAAATCCTCTTTTAGTATAAATGAGTAAGGAATTTGTGCTCCCTTCATGACTTCATAGCTTATGAGGCTATCTCCTAAATATGCAACATCATCAGGAGTGATAATGCATATATGAGAAGGACTATGTCCTGGTGTGTGAAGAATTTTAAATTTAATATCGCATACATATATACTATCTTGGTTATCCAAAATCATAATATCTGTTTTGCAAACCATATGTTCAAAATTATCTGTTACATGAGATAATGTCTGATTACTATAATAAACCTTGAGATTGACCGTTGAACTACAAATAAGAGCCTCATAAGCTGGCATAGCAATAATGCAGTTATATTTATTCTTAAAATATGCAATATTTCCTATATGATCTATATGAGAATGACTGCATATTATACCAACTATCTTAAAGTTGTTCTTTTTCAGAAACTCATCTATTCCTTCTCTCTCTACTTCTGCCAAACCTGAATCTAACATAATAATTTCTTCATCATTAACCTTATAAAAAGGTATGTATGTCATTCCAGTATCAATACAAAATGTATTTCCTTTCACTTTTTTTATAACCATATACTTCCTCCGAATTTTCAAGTTTCTATATATTATTAATAAACAAATTAATGTAACCCATTTACATTGGAATTAACAATGATTCTAAAGATTAGAAATCCTCCTCATTTATGATACCATCTTATCTACTCTAAGTGAGAATTTTTTTATAAATTACCTCGGGGATATAATTTCTAATATTACTGATACTGTATGATATTCACTTTGAATTAAATACCCTTGAGCGTATAATGAGAATTTTTAAATCATTATATCATATTATAAAAACTCTAGCAGATAGCTAGAGTTTATAATTAATTATTCCTTTTTCTAGATTATATATATGTTTAAAACCTTGCATCACTAGTAAATTACATGCTGTAATGCTTCTATGTCCGCTTCTACAATATATTATTACCTTTTTATCTTTATATTCTTCTATCTCATCTATATTATATAATAAATCATGTAATTGAATATTTATTGAATTTTGTATTCTTTTTTCTTCATACTCATCTTTATTTCTTATGTCTATTAATAATACATCTTCTTTCATTAATTCTCTTAATTTTTTATTATTTATATTTGTATAATTCATCTAAGTCACCTCTATATGCTTTTTAGAATTTATACCCTAAATAGAATATAGAAAATCATTTAATTCTTATACCAAATAGTTCCTATAAAAGTCTTTATAATCTGAGTCAATGTTACCAAACCAAGTATAAGACTTATATAATAAAATGCTCTTATTTCTTCTGTTGAATATATCAATGTAAACCCTATAAACGAAATTACAAATATAACCATAGTAATGTTCATAATAGTTACTATTTTTTTTAACTTTGGCTTTCTTTTAATGTATAGCATCAATACTACTAACATTAAAAGAATTAGAGCTAGTATAGCTGCATATTGTATATTTGTTATAGGATATTTCTCTTCCCAAATATAATTTTTATGTATGACGTGTCGTAACATCCCCATCTTCTTGTGCGTAAAGTAATTTATCATATACGCTCCAATTAACATCAAGACTTCTAATATAGTAGTCATTATATAAAGAATCTTCTTCGCTTTTTCCATATAAATATCAACTTCCTTGTCTATAATATAAGATAAGCACTGTAATTAGTACAGTGCTTATCCTATGATTATTTATTTTCTATAATTTATTTTGCAGCTTTATCTGTTGGTAGTTTATCTACTGTAGTATACTCATAATTTTCACTGTTTGGATCTCCTACTTGTACAGGAAGATCTTTATTCATTTGCCATTCGTACCAACCACCATCATAAACACTCATTCCTTCCCATCCTGCATCATAAGCGATTAACCAAGGAACTGAAGCTCTCCATCCAGTACCACAATAGAATGAAAGTTCATTATCTTTAGCAATATCAGAATCTGACCATAATTTTTCCATTTCTTCAGCTGTTATAACAGTTCCATCTTGATGTAAATAGTCTTCCATATTGTACGGATCGCTTCCTGCATGACCCCAAACTGCACCTTTAGGCTCACCAGCTCTATCAATATAAGTGTATCCACTTGTTTTACCATCAAACTCTGTTTTACTTCTTATACTTACTAAACGGAAGTTAGAATCATCTTTTAATTTTTCTTGAACTTGGTCTATAGACATCCAATATTCTGGATGTGCAGGAACAGTTGTCCCAAAATCTTTTGCTGGAGTTGCTTTTTCTATTTCAGTTTCTGTTTTGTATCCAGATTTTTCCCATGCATCAAGTCCTCCATTTAAGACTTTTACATTCTCAACCCCTGCCCAAAGATATGCGTATGCAACTCTACTTGCAGCAGAAATATCTGTTCCATATAATATAACAGTTTTATCTTTTGTAACTCCTAAATCTAACATACCTTTTTCAACCACTTTAGGTTCTGATATATTCCAAATCGGCTCACATTCAACACTTGAAGTATCTACATGTAAAGCTCCTGGAAGATGTCCTTTTGTGTAACTTGGACTATCTTTATAATCCCCCCATGAAACTTCTAATATAGTGTAGTTTTTAGACTCTGGCTGATTTCCATCTATTACACTTTGTACCCATTCTGGTGATACAAAGACTTTTTTTGTATCTACTTGCTCAGCTTTTACATCTGTTTTCTCTTTTGTTTCGTTTTGTGACTCATTTGAAGATTTACTACATCCTGCTGCCATTGTTGCTACCATTGTAATTCCAACTAATGCACTAATTAATTTTTTTCTCATACATCTTCCTCCGTTATGATTTTCATTTTCTTAAAATAATTATACTTACAGATGATTTTAATAATTTTTTTAGCTATTTCAATAAAAATAAATCTATATTAATATCTTATCATGCATATTATAAATCTCCAATATTTATAGAAAAATACTATACTTAAACTTAGCATTATTTGTATTTTCTATACATAAAAAACTAGCT
>NZ_DATIRC010000036.1:0-1611 GCF_035470145.1 Romboutsia sp. | reverse complement strand
ATATGGGTCAATTGAATTAGGCCAAGATTCTGCAATTGACTGACGAATAGGATCTACATTATATCCAAATTCAAAGTCAGGTATATGTTTTTTTATTTCATTAGCAATTTCCTCAGGATCAAAGTTCATAGCAGTTATATTGAAGGCATTTCTATGAATTAACTTAGAACCATCAGCTTCAATTAAATCAACTATAGCAGAAAGAGCATCTGGCATATACATCATATCCATTTGAGTTCCTTTAGCTATAAAGCAGTCGTATTTTTTATTTTTTAAGGCTTCATAATATATATCAACAGCATAATCAGTAGTACCACCGCCAGGAGGTGTTACATATGAGATTAGACCAGGGAATCTAACTCCTCTAGTATCTACTCCAAATTTGTTAAAATAATAATCACATAATAATTCTCCTGCAACCTTAGTTACTCCGTACATAGTACTAGGTCTTTGAATTGTATCTTGTGGAGTTAAGTTTTTAGGAGAACTATCACCAAAGGCAGCTATAGAACTAGGAGTGAATAATTTACAGTTAAGTTCTTTACAAACTTCTAAAACATTAGTTAATCCGCCCATATTAAGTTTCCAAGCAAATTGTGGTTTTTGTTCACCTACAGCAGAAAGTAGCGAAGCTAAGTGAATTATAGTATCTACATTATATTTTTTTGCAATTAAAGCCATAGAGTCAATATCCATAACATCAAGTGTTTCAAATATTCCGTTATTTACAACCTCACTATTTTCAATAGAACGTATATCACTAGCTATAATATTATCATTCCCATACTCTTTTCTAAGTTTTGCTGTTAGCTCAGATCCTATTTGTCCTAATGCTCCTGTAATAAGGACTTTTTTCATAAAATTTTACCCCCTATAAATTAATTTCAAAATAAAGTTTTATATTATTCCTAACTCTTTACCTACTTTTTCGTATATAGCTAAAGCATTATCTAACATGTCCTTTGTATGAACAGCAGTTGGCATATTTCTAACTCTTCCTGTTCCCTTTGGTACTGTAGGGAAGACAATAGACTTAGCATAAACCCCTTCTTCTAAAAGTCTTTTACTAAACAATTGAGTTTTAGTTTCATCACCTATTATGCAGGGTGTTATAGGTGTTTCGCTATTACCTATATTAAAGCCTAAAGATTTTAAGCCATTTTTTAAATAATTTCCATTTTCCCATACCTTATTAACTAAAGAATCACTTTCCATGAGAATGTTTATAGATTCTGTGCAAGCAGCTGAAGCTCCAGGAGTTAAAGATGTTGAGAATAAGAAAGGTCTACCTCTTACTTTTAACCAGTCAATAAGGTCTTTTGAACCAGCAACATATCCTCCAACAACACCTATAGCTTTAGATAAAGTACCTATTTGAAAATCTATTTTATGAGATAATCCAAAGTGTTTGCATGTTCCAGCACCTTTTCCAGTAACACCAGAACCGTGAGCATCATCAACATATGTAATTAAATCAAATTCTTCTGCTATTTCAACTATTTCTGGCAATTTTGCAATATCTCCATCCATTGAGAAAACGCCATCAGTTATAACCATTATTTTATTATATTGACCACTTTCTTGAGCAACCTTAGCCTTCTCTCTTAAATC
>NZ_DATIRC010000035.1:0-1759 GCF_035470145.1 Romboutsia sp. | reverse complement strand
ATAAAAAGTATCAGGTAATCTGTTAAATTGTTCAAAATATTTTATACTAAGAGGGATACCATATTCTTCAACAAGACGATTATTTAATTCAATTCCAATACCTACATAGTCATATATCATGATATATTCCCTTAATTTATTTTTAATACTATCAACGCTAATTAATTTATAGGCATCTGGATTATTATTGATTAGATTAGATTGGTAAGCAAGCTTAAAGAAAAAAGGATTTGCATTAACTTTTAATTTTGAAATTGAATCTACTGAAATATCATTGCTCAAATTAAGAAGGTTGCCAAAAAGGGTGTCTCTAATTTGTTGAAACATGATTCTGGATTCAAAAAATATGGAGTCTGCTGTAGCATCGTCTATGAGTTGTTTAACAAGTTTAATTTCGTTTAAATGACTCTTACGGTTTTCGTTCCAATTATTAACTTGAAGCGCAAGTAAAATACCAACCATTACAAGCAGAATTTCTCCAATAGCGTATTTTAGATAATTGGCGGTTTTGCCTTCTTTTAAAAGGTTTTGACGAATGTTTCTGAACAACTTAATCATTTGATCTTTTGTTTAATTCTTTATCCAATAGCTCAAGTACTTCTTTTGACACTCTAATATAACCGCTTATTCTCGATTGTCCATTTCTTGCTTCATTACTTTTTGAATCTAAATATCTTAAAAACCGCTCGTCTTTATAATCTTCCAATTTATATCTTACTTCATCGATAAAAGTAGAATTGTCTGTTTGTACGACGTCATATTCAAAAATTTGCCATTTTAAATCATCTAAATTTTGGTGACTATTTTCACCTGAAACATAATTGATTAATTTTGTTGTTCTTGGGCCTACAAAATCATAGAAATGAATGAGTTCGTTTCTTAAGGAATCGTTGGTTACTTTATCAATGCCAGAAGCCTTTAAAGCTTCGTATGCTCCATCGCTGTATTGAAATACAAATCCAAAACCAATTTTTAAAGCATACTTGTTGAACTCATCCGGATTGATGTGGTCCTGTTTTAACATGTTCATTAAAACTTTACAAAATGAATCCAGATCTTTTATTCTGGTATCCAATAACTTTTGTAAATAGGTATTATCATCTTCAATGGCAGTTTTGATCTCTTTCAGCATTTTAAGTTCAAACCTATCCGATTTTTTTTGTTCGTTCCAATTATTGATCTGTAATGCCAAAAGAATTCCTATCATGACAAGAACAATTTCGCCAATAGCATATTTTAGGTAGTTGGATGTACGTCGTGCTGAAGGTTCTTCTGATACCAATTGTCTGCGAATTTTATTAAAGAGTTTTGCCATTAGTGCTAATTTTTTTCAAAAGTTGGTTGGCCAATTCTATAGCCATTTTATAAAGTCCGTGTTGTTGCTTGATTTGAAAATGTCTTCCAAAAATCATAGCTTCCAATTGACTATCATTTAAAAAACTTGCCTTGTCAATGGGTTTGGGTATTCTGGGATCGTCTTTATAATATTCCTGAACCGATTTCCAAAGGGTTTTTGAATTTACAGTGAAACTGTAATGTTCAAAAAAGTAGGGTTCATACCGAATCTTAATAAATGTATTTGAAATTTCTTCACGAGCTGAGATATTATCAAGAACATTATAATAATTTAAAATCATATCCTGGATGTCAGGATCTATATAGGTTAATTCTCCAGAAATGTTAATAGTTTCCAATCCGTTTTTTATAGGGTTTGTTGTCTTTTCAAGTAAAAGGTAGGATATATACATTGTCGTTTTAT
>NZ_DATIRC010000034.1:0-1723 GCF_035470145.1 Romboutsia sp. | reverse complement strand
TCAGTACCTAGAATAAATATCCTTTCCCCGACGTCTGGTTCATTACCCGAATATTTTACTTGAGCACTGTCTAGCTGATACGCTATTCCTTTTTGATAATAGGTTACTTTATTTCCCGGTTTGACACTATCGACAAAAATTACGTAATCATTATATGAGTTTTGAATTACCTCATCTTTTAGGTCCAGAAACTTATTAAATGGATTTGATGATGTACTCGGTTTTCTGATTAGACTTAATATCCTTACTGTGCTAAAAGGTGGCAAAAGCTTTGTTACATTTAAGTTTTTCTCAAAATCAGGATTTGAAGTTGAAACTATTGGAGCAAAAATAAAAAAGGACGATAAAATTATAATTACTATGTATGAAAAATTTAGTCTCCTTTGCAGGAAAACATATTTGTTCCTTTTAATGTAAATAAAAAGCGGAATTGAAATAATTAAAATTGCGGAAATAATATTATCAATAAGCGAAAAATTTAAATAACTAAGTGCAATTGAGGCATCTGCAAAAATCAATAAATATAAATATTTAAATAACAGTACAAATAAATTGTAAATTTCTGTTATCCTAACTAATAATAAAAAGATGCACAATGCAGCAGTAAATTGCCATATTTTTAATTTCAATTTCACTCTAATTTAGAATTCCCTTTATTAATCTTTTGTCAATTTTTGCTTTAAGCAGATCAGCTATAAAATTGCTCAAAATTACCAGTACTCCTGAAACGAATGTGCAACCGATAACCAGGGGATAATCGCGGGAAAATATAGCATTTATTGTCAAACGGCCCATCCCCGGTAATCCAAAAATAACTTCTGTTATTAGAGCGCCTCCAAATAATAATCCCAGCTCAACACCGGCTACGGCAATTAGAGGTCCCATTGCATTAGGTATAATATGTTTTAATAAAATTGTTCTATCATCTAAGCCGTTTGCTCTAAGGTTCATAATAAAAGGTTTATTATATGTATCTTCCAGATTATCTCTCAGATACTTATAAAAGACAGCGATTCCACCAAGAGACAAAGTAGCCAGAGGAAGAATCATATGTCTGGCATAATCAAAAAAACTTTGGAAAAATGAATAATCCGCTGAATCAAATGATCTGAGCCCGGAAGAAGGCAATATGTTCAAAGTTGCTGAAAAGATATAAATTAAAAACACACCGATTACAAATGAGGGTATGGCATAAACTACCAGACTCAATTTTGAAAACATTTTATCAATAAAACCATTTACCTTTTGAAAAGAAATGATCGCTAGCAAAAATCCTAAGCCAATTTGAATTGCAAAACTTACAAGTGAAAAAATGAGTGTGAATCTGAGATAATCTATAATTACAGATAATACGGGCATTCTGTAGCTGTAAGAAATCCCGAAATCTCCTTTACATAAATTTACTATAAACGCTTCATATTGAACTAAAATTGAACTATTTAGATTAAATGAATCTCTAACGTGAGCAATCAGTTGTGGGCTTAGTTCAGGTGAAATAAATTTATCAGAAGGATCGCCTGGAGAAACTCTTAAAAGAATAAAAATAACAGTTATTAATAAAAACAGAACCACTAAAGATGAAACTATTCGCTTTAATAAAATTTTAAGCGTTTCATTTTTCATAAACTTTTTTTAACCAACTTATTATATTGATAAACGTTATGCGCATATCTAATTATTAATCAACTCATTCATTTCCCAGTTACATTATTGGAAGTTATTA
>NZ_DATIRC010000033.1:0-3271 GCF_035470145.1 Romboutsia sp. | reverse complement strand
AGAAATTAAAATAAGAAAGAATTCATTTATATTATTAATATGTATAAGTATATTAGTAGTAATAAATTTAATAAATGAATATGAAAATAGTTTGTTTTTTTATATAGTATTAAATTTAATAATAATAAAAATATCAATTATAAATTATATCAAAAACTTTGGAATCGAGTTAAAAAGAGATAGACAGAAGTTAAATGTAAATAAAAAATACACATCATTATCGATAAACGAAATAAATCTAGAGTGTAATTTACAAAAACAATATAAAGATGAAATTCTAGATTTAAATAATAAAATAAATAAATTCATAGAAAAATCAGACAATCCTATATTTGTTTTAAATGTCAATAAACAATACATTTATAGCAATCAAGCATTTAAAAATTTTATAAAATTAGATAAAGTAAGTGAACGTGAAACTGATATATTTTCATACTTAGATTGGAAATTTATAAATGGCAATGAAATTATAAAAAGAATAAAAGATATAAATACAAATTCTAGTAAGACGGTTAAATCTTATGATGGGAAAATATATAAGTTTGCATGTGTAAGAGATATAATTGATGGAAGAAGCGTTATAATATGTATTTTAAGAGATATAACACAAAGCACATTAATACAAAATAAATTAAAAGAAAGTGAAGAAAAATACAAAAAATTGATGGATATATTAAATGATGGTGTAATGATTCACAATATGAATACTATTAATTATATAAATAATAAAGCTATAGAAATATTTAATTTAGAAGAACATACAAAAAAAATAGTTTTAATAGATGATATAAGAGAAAACATAAGTAAAAAATTTAGACAAGAATTTATAGAAAATATAAATTTAGTACAATTAGGAAAGAAAGATAAAGCTACAATTAAAATAGAGACAGAAGAAGGAAAAACCATAGAATTCATAACAACAAGTATAGTTTTAAACAATACAAATATGTTACTTAGTATAGCAATAGATGTAAGTACACTAGAGAATGCTCTTACAGATATAGAACAGAGTGAAAAAACATACAAGTTATTATTACAAACTTTACCGGAGGGGATAATAATAATAGATAAAAAAACGAATAATTATATTTACAGAAATAAGGCTATGATAAAAATACTTAAAAATATAGGTGTAGAAAATTTAAATAATATAATAAAAAATTATTTGAACAAATGTGAATATGGGAAATTTAAGAAATTTTCTATTAATATAGAAGAAATAAGAGATGTAGATGTAGCAATAATAGATAGAACAGAAGAAAATATTTTTGTAGTAGTTGTAAGAACATTAGATGACAAATATAAAGCAGAAAAAATGAAAGAAAGATTAGATGAAATTAGTGATAAGTGTAGATTTAAAACTGAGTTTTTAGCTAACTTAGCTAATGATATAAAAAAGCCTATAAATACAATATTTGAAACTAACAAAATACTTTATATGAACAAAGATAAATATGACTCTCAATATATAGACAATTATACTATGTTAGTTAAACAGAATTGCTATAGACTTATGAGATTATTAGGGAATATTCAAGAAATAGGAAACTTAGAAAATGAAACGTATACAATGAATATTAAAAAATATGACATGATAAAATTAGCAAAAAATCTAGTTGAAAAGTCTAAAAGATATACAGATGAAAAAGGATTAAGCATTAAATTTGAATCGAATATAGATAAAAAAATACTTGCTATAGATAAAGAAAAAATAGAAAAAATTATATTGAACCTTTTGTCGAATTCAATAAAATTCACAGAAAAAGGTGGTAAAATAATTCTTTCGGTATTTAGTGAAAATGAAGAATTTTGTATTTGTGTAAAGGATACAGGAATAGGAATACCAAAAGATAAGATTGACGTTATATTTGAAAGTTTTGAACAAGTTGACAGAACTTTATCTAGGGGTGCGGAGGGAAGTGGAATAGGGTTATCTTTAGTAAAAAAACTTGTAGATGCTCATAATGCAACAATAAGTGTAAAAAGTGAAGTGGGCATAGGAAGTGAATTTAAAATTATATTAGAAGATAATCTACATCAAAAGCAGTTGATTAATGAAGTAGATAGTGGATGTGATTTTAGTGATAATGAAAAAATAGACATAGAATTTTCAGACATATATTTTAATTACAGCTATTAAAAGTATAATTATATAAAGGGAGTAGGGGTATGTATACATATATAAATGTATTTAGTATATCAATTTTTCTTATGAGTTTGTATATACTGTATGCAAGTTGGAGTATAAACAAAACAAAACGAAATTCTATTTTATTAGGACTGTTAGTAGTAATAATAATTTCAAAGGTTTTATATCTATTAATGGATGAAAGGTCTATAAATTTAAGTTATACCTATGAAATAATTATAATGCTATTAATAATTCAGATAAGTATAAAAGGAAGTCAAAGTAGGATATCTAGTATATTAATTATTATAAATTATATATTAGGATTAATTTCTTTAGCCATAACAATTTTTAGTAGCCTTAATATATATATTACAATAATAACTGCATACATGTTAATAACTACTTTATATTTAAATTTTATTATGATTAGTGAAAAAAAAATAAATAATATAGATATTATATTAGCAACTTTAATATATTTTTACTTATTTATATCGTTATTAATGAAGGGGAATGAAAGTTTTATAAAAATAAATAATATTTTAGATGTGATATCTTCTATGTACATATTTTTCAAAATATTTAAAATTAACATTATTGATGTGAAAAATAAAAATAAAAAAATAAAAAGTAAATTAAGTAGAAGTAATATAAAAATAAATATTTATGATGAAAAACTAAAGCTTAATAAAGATATAACGAACATGATAAATGAAAGTCTAGGTAAAAAACAAAATATACTACAAACTATAGTGGGAGAGTATAATAGATGTACATTTATAATAGATAGTGAAGGATATATATTAAATGAAGATAATAGTTTTTCTAAAATGTGGAAGGAGTATTCAGAATATAAGTATAAAATAAATTTAAATATTTTCTTAGAAAATAGTATAAAAAATGCAAATGATTTTATAAAAAGTATAAATAAAGTTAAACAAGAATGCGTAGAAGTATATGGAGAATTAAAAGGAAAAGATGGGAAAATTTTTAAGTGCACCTATGCTCCTTTTACAATAAGTAATAAAAATATAGGTGTTATTTGTGCAATGATTGATATTACCTATCAAAAGAATAGTGAAATGAAAATCAAAGAAAATAACACAAAATATAAAAAAATAGTAGATAATATACCATACT
>NZ_DATIRC010000032.1:0-4482 GCF_035470145.1 Romboutsia sp. | reverse complement strand
TTTATTTCTAAAATAGATTACTAAATCAACTCCATCATCAAATCTCGATTTTATCCAATCATCAAACAGTTCAAGCTCCTCATTTCCATATGGAATCTTACATATATCTAATACCATCTTAATATTTTTAGATGCACTGTTTAAATCAAATTCTTCATCAGATAATTTTTTTTCTTGTTCTACTAAAATCATATATGACAATGTTTCCAATGCGATTTGTATAGATATTATATTATTTTCTATTGTGATCTCTCCAAGTGATTCTATGTACCAATCAACAACATTTTTAATTACTGGACCACAATATCCATCTTCTAATCTTTTGCACATAAGAGACATATACTTTTCTATATTGTGATGATTTGCAAGTGTATTTGTCCATGTAGGGACAAATTTAAATGGAGTTATTATATTTTCTCTCCAAAGTCTAAATACATTATTGTTATTTTGATACCCTTTTGCTAAACATATACCAATATATCTCCCACACATAAAACTAAGTGCTGATGATATTCTATCTAAAAAATCTAGCATATTATTTGTTTTAAATAGCTTGCCATCTTTTCTTCTTATTCTTCCAATATGGGTTATTATAGTCCCCGATTTTGATTTTAGTTCTTCATTTAATTCTTTTCTGTAGTCGTATCTTTTATCTATTGTTATAGTAAAATCATTTATATCAAATTGTATTCTTCCTGCAAACAACTTATCCACGTGTTTTATAAGAGTTCCAGGAAACTTGTCCAAATTAATCACGTGAAAATCAATATATTCTACATAAGAATTTTTAGATTTTATATAATTATCATTTGTATATCCTTCTATATTAAAATCATTTATAGTATTTATTGTTATAGATATAGGCTTATAGCCATACATTTCAAGTATAGCGTTATCATAATCTAACTCTAAGTCAATATCTTCATCTTCGACAGATAGTATTTGAGCTTTAAAATTTATAGATACTGGAGGTGTCATTTTGTAATATATTATTCCACTGCATTTATATTTTTTGTCTAAATAAATGCAAAATCTTCCTTCATAAATACTAATATCTTCGTCCACTTTATACCTCAAATAATCCGACGCTATAGCATTATTAACTACCTACATAGCTAGCCCACCTTTACTTTCTTATAATACTATATCATTATATCATAATAGAGTAGACAATATGCAGTTTAGCCAAGAATTAATTATTTATTCTTTTTAGATTATATTTTTCACTTTAATTAAAAACACCTTCTAGTAAATATACTAGAAGGTTTATATATTCTTAAATGCAGTTGAAAGCATTAACTTTATTCTATTTAACTGATTAGTTTCACTAGCTGAAGGATCATAATCAATAGGTACTATATTAGCTTTATTATAAATTCTTTTTAATTCCTTAATTTGACCTTTTCCAGTTATATGATTTGGTAAACAGCCAAAAGGTTGCATGCATATAATATTATTTACGCCATCTTCTATCAACTCTATCATTTCACCAGTTAGTAACCATCCCTCACCTGTTTGATTTCCAATAGATATTATATTTTGAGTATTTTCTGCTAAATGATTTATACTATTCGGAGATGTAAATCTTTTGCTTTTTTTAAGCTCCTCTTTATATGTCTTTTGATATATTTCCATAATCCATATAGCAGTCTTTCCAAGCTCTTTATTTAACCATTTCCCTTCTAAATACTTATACTTATATACAGTATTTAAAGAACAGCTATAGAAAAAATTTATAAGTTCTGGCATTACAGCTTCTCCACCTTCATTTTCTATAATATCTACTAAATAATTATTTGCAAGTGGATGAAACTTAACTAATATCTCTCCTACTAATCCTACCTTTGGCTTTTTTATGTCCAATATCTCTAAATTATCAAACTCATAAACTATATCTTTTATGTTTTTCCTAAAAGTAGATATGCTGGCTTTTTCTAAAGAATCTTTGCATCTTTTAACCCATTTTTCATAAAGAGCATTGCTACTTCCTTTATGTTTTTCATATGGTCTTACTCTATACAGTACTTTCATAAGTAAGTCTCCATATATTACTGACATAAAAATTCTATTTATTAATTTTAAAGGTATATTTTTTATAAGTCCATTCTTTTCAATTCCATTTATACTTAATGATATTACAGGTATATTTTTAAATCCTGCATCATATAGTGCTTTCCTTAAAAAGCCTATATAATTTGTTGCTCTGCATCCTCCACCTGTTTGAGTTATTGCAACGGATGTATTTTCTAAATCATACATTCCTGATTTTAGGGCACTTATTATTTGACCTATTACAATTATAGCTGGATAGCACGCATCATTGTTTACATATCTTAGTCCTTCTTCTATTATCTTAAAATCTGTGCTATTTAAGATTTCTATATTAAATCCGCTCAAGTTAACAGCTTTTTCGAAAAATTGAAAGTGTATAGGAGACATTTGTGGAGCTAAAATAGTATGTTTTGTAGTTAATTGTCCTTTTATATATTCTATTTCTTTATTTGTTATATACATTTTATTTCTATCATTTAATTCTCTTTCTATCACTGCCGCTTTTAATGATCTTAGCCTAATCTTTGCTGCTCCTAAATTATTCCCTTCATCTATCTTTATAACTGTATAAATTTTTGAACTTTCATTTAATATTTCTTGAACTTGGTCTATTGTAACTGCATCGATTCCACATCCAAAAGAATTTAATTGAACTAATTCTAAATTATCTTGTTCTTTAACAAAACTTGCGGCTTTATATAGTCTTGAATGATATACCCATTGGTCTACAACTCTTAAAGGTCTTTTTACATGACCAAGATGACATATAGAGTCTTCTGTAAGCACTGCCATATCTAAAGAATTTATAAGTTCTGGTATTCCATGATTTATCTCTGGATCTAAGTGATAAGGTCTACCACATAAAACTATTCCTCTTAATCCTTTTTCATTTATTTCTAAAAGAGCTTTTTCTCCTTGTTGTTGTATATCCTTTTTGAAGCTTTCTTGTTCTTCAGTTGCCTTATCTACCGCTTTTTCTATATTTATTTTTGATATTTTATTAAAATATTGTGAAAGTTCTTCATACAATCTACTTTTTAATTTTTCTTTATTATTTAAACTTATAAATGGATTTATATATATAATATTATTTTCTCTTAATTCTTCAACATTATTTTTTATAACTTCTGAATAAGATATAACAACTGGACAATTATAATGATTATTTGCAAAAATGTCTTCTTTCTTCTCATTTGTTATACATGGATAAAATATATGCTTTATTCCTTTTTCTATTAAATTTTCAATATGTCCGTGAGCTATTTTAGCTGGATAACAAACTGTTTCAGATGCTATCGATGTTATTCCTTTTTCATAAATATCTTTTGATGATCTATCTGATAATACTACTCTAAATCCAAGTTCTGTAAAAAATGTATGCCAAAATGGATAATTTTCATACATATTTAAAACCCTTGGTATTCCAATTTCGCCCATTGTAGCTTCTTTTTTTCCTAATGCTTTATATCTAAAAAGTCTATTATATTTATATTTAAATAAATTTATATTCTTATGATTGTTTGAGCTTCTCTTACTTTCATATATTAACTCTCCTCTTTCACATCTATTTCCTGATATAAATAATTCATCATCAGAAAATTTATTTATGGTTAATAAGCAATTATTAGAACACCCTCCACATCTTTTTACCTTAACGCGCAGACTTATATTTTCAAGTTGTTCTTTATTTAAAAGTTTAGTTTTATATCCTTGTTCATATTTTTCCTTAGAAATTAATGCGGCTCCATATGCTCCCATTATCCCTGATATAGATGGTCTTATAACGTCTTTTCCTATTAATTTTTCAAAACTTCTAAGAACTAAGTCATTATAAAATGTACCACCTTGAACTACTATGTGTTCTCCAATATCATTTATATCTCTTATTTTTATAACCTTAAACAATGCATTCTTTATAACTGAATAGGATAATCCTGCCGATATATCCGAAATACTGGCTCCTTCTTTTTGAGCTTGCTTAACTCTAGAGTTCATAAACACAGTACATCTTGATCCTAAATCCACAGGACTATTTGAATATATACCCTTATTTGCAAACTCTTTTATATTCATAGATAAGGAAGTTGCAAAGGTTTCTAAAAATGAACCACATCCTGATGAACATGCTTCATTTAAAATTATACTATCTATGACTCCATTTTTTATCTTTAGACATTTCATGTCTTGTCCACCGATATCTAGTATAAAATCTACATCTTTATTAAAAAATTTAGCACTTTTATAATGTGCTATTGTTTCAATTTCTCCATAATCTACTTTTAATGCCTTTTTTATCAATCCTTCTCCATATCCTGTGACTGTAGATGATACTATTTTACTTTTTTGTGGCAAGACTTCATATATTTCATTCATGACATTTATAATTGTTTCTAATGGGCTACCTTCATTGCTACTATAATGAGAATAAAG
>NZ_DATIRC010000031.1:0-4278 GCF_035470145.1 Romboutsia sp. | reverse complement strand
AGTAAATTCATCTGCTAATTTGTCAAATTCAGCGTTATTATATCCACCTATATTATAATTTCCTTTTGATGTATCAGAATGTCCAAGTCCAACTACATTAGTTTGACTTAATTGTGTTCCTGATGACCATCCCCACATAGCCATATCAAAATCTCTGCCTTGTGAAACATCAAATCCTGGCCATACTAATTCGTCAACTGTAGTTGCATCTAATGATGTTATTTTTATTTCTATACCTATTTTACTTAAATCTTCTTTTATCATTTCTGCCATTCTTATTCTAGATGCACTAGAAGAATATACTAAAAGTTCAAAACTTAATTTTTCGCCTTTTTCATTTTCACGTATATTATTTTTATTTAACTTATATCCTTCTTTTTCTAAAATTTCATTTGCTTTATTTACATCATACTTAAATTCTAAATTTTTATTAGCATACTCAAGTTCCTTAGAGAAAAATCCTGGATTTCCAATTTGTGCATATCCTAACATAACTGTATCTATTATTTCTTGCATATTTATAGCCTTTGAAATTGCTTTTCCTATTTCTTTATTATTTAAAATTTCTCTTTCTGTATTAAACTGTAATAACGTTGTTGAAAATCCTGGGCTATTTAAAAGTCCTATGTTCTTATCAGCTTTAAATGTATCTAATAATTCAGGTGATAATCCCATTGTTGTTGTAGCTAACTCCCCTTTTTTTATAGCTTGAAACATTGCTGTTGAATCAGTTATTATCGGCATATATATTTCCTTAGGATTTACAGAACCTTTGAAATATTCATCATTTGCTTCAAATTTATAATACTGCCCAACTTTATATTCTTTAAGTTTGTATATACCACTTCCAATAGTTTCTTTTACTTCTTTAGCATTATCATATTTTTCGTGTATATGCTTAGGAACTATAAATATATTAGTCAGTCCATCAGTTATAAAGTCCATATTACCTTCACTTAGTTTAATAGTGAAATTTAACTCATCTTTAATTTCTACACTCTCTATTATTCTAGCTTTAGCATTTTTTTGTTCTTTAGCGTATTCTAGTGAAAACTTTACATCCTCACTTGTTAAATCTTTTCCATCATGCCATTTTATCCCCTTTGCTAATTTTAATTCATATGTTTTATAATCTTCACTCACCTTGAATCCTTCTTCAACCATCCAAGGTACTACCTTATTATTTTCATCTAGTATAAATAGTTTATCATATATTAAATTTACTAAATCAAGCCCTGGAGCCCCTGTTACATATGTATATGGTGTTATATTATTTTCATCTTTATGAACACCTATAACTAATTTATTTTCCTCCTGCGCAAATACTGCTGTTAATGACAACATAAATACCATTATCGTTGTCAAAATGTTCTTTAATATTTTTTTCATTTGTATTTTTCCTCCCAATTTATAAAGCATATCTTTTTTTAATATAAAAAAAGCCATGAAAGGTATACTATGTATATTACATAGTTAAACACCTTCATGGCTTAATTTCTATTTTAAATTACAAACTCATACTATCATGTTTGAATCTATTTTTCAATATTTTAATACAATTTATTCCAATTTTCATTTCTCTTTTTTCGACAAATATTTTTTTAAAATAGGGTGCAAAGTACCCTATTTCTTACTTTATATAAAATTTAAGTGTTAAATTAAACCATTAAATTGTCTACATAATATTTTCCTTCTTTTTTATACATTTCAGCAAAGGCTATTTTCCCATGATGCGATGCTCCATTTGATAAATAAAGTGCATAGTCAAATTGTTTTTGTGCAGCTTTTCCTTTATCAAGATAGTTATCTAATTCATCCCAATTAGGCACTATTTTTCTCATCGTTTCATCTCCATAATAAGTTTCATAGTGCTTTGCACTAAACTCTAATTGAGATTCTAAAACTTGCATAGCTTGGTTTTTTTCTTCCCAAACATCTGCTATATCAACAACCGTATCATTATCATGAGCAAACATATAATAAACTGTTGGTATTTTACATTTCCCAAATTCAGCTATGCTTTCTTCATCAAAATCTCTACCACATAAAGATAATGCTTCTAATATTAATATCATTGCCATTCTTCTATCTGGATCAAAGTCATGTATACATCCATGTGGATCTTGAGTAATTATTATATCAGGCTTATATTTTCTTATTTCTCTAACTAACTTTTTCTTAGATTCTAAATCACAATTAACATTAAATGATTCAAAATTAGTGTAAGACATTTCTATTCCTAATATTTCACTACTCTTTTTTAAATTTTCTCTCATTCTTTCTCCAGTTAGCATTATTGATGCTATTGATTTACCACCTTGTTTAACATTTTTAGCTAATACTCCTCCACACTCTACTGATTCCATTCCATATACACCTAAAAGCATTATAGTTTTACTCATAAATTTATCCCCCTCGTATAATATGTATTTTAATATACTTAACATTTATATTGATACTATAACAAATCTTCTTTAACTTTAAAGATTTATAATCAAAAACTATAAAAGCCATGAAGAGTAATCTGTGAATTCTCCCACAGTCCTACACCTTCATGGCTTAATTTTAATTATTGAATTTTATTACATTTTAATAGTAGCATAAGCATGTTTTCTTATCAACATTTTTATATTTTATATATATTATTTTAACTTATCTATTATAGCATCCACTATATACTTACTAGCGCATCCATCACCATAAGGATTAGATGCTTTTGACATAGCTTCATATACTTCTTTATTACTTAAAAGCTCGTATGTTAAATTATATATTCTATCTTCATCAACGCCTGCTAACTTTAATGTTCCAGCTTTAATTCCTTCTGGTCTTTCTGTTGTGTCTCTAAGAACTAACACTGGCTTTCCAAGAGATGGAGCTTCTTCTTGTATCCCTCCACTATCTGTCATTATTATATATGACTTGTTTAAAAAATTATGAAAATCCATCACTTCTAAAGGTTCTATTAAATGAATTTTTTTATTGCTTTTAAAAATCTCTCTCGCTATTTCTCTAACCTTTGGGTTTAAATGAACAGGATACACTACCTGAACATCTTCAAATTCATCCACTATTCTTCTTATAGCTTTAAACATGCTTCTCATATTATCGCCTAGATTTTCTCTTCTATGTGCCGTTAATAATATCATTTTATCATTACCTATTTTACTTAATACTTCATGACTATAGTTGTCCTTTATAGTGGTTTTTAACGCATCTATTGCAGTATTGCCTGTTACATATATTTTTTCTTCTTTCTTGCCTTCTTTAAGTAAATTTTCTTTAGATGTATTAGTTGGAGCAAAATACATGTCTGCTACAACATCTGTGATTTGCCTATTTACTTCTTCTGGAAATGGCGAATACTTATTATTTGTTCTAAGCCCTGCTTCAACATGCCCAACGCTAACTTGATTATAAAAAGCTGCTAAAGAACCTGCTAATGTCGTTGTTGTATCTCCATGAACTAATACCATATCTGGTTTTACCTTTTTTATTACTTCATCTAAACTTTCTAGTGCCTTTAAAGTGATTCCTAGTAATGTTTGATTTTCTTTCATTATATTTAAATCATAATCTGGTTTAATATCAAATACATCTAAAACTTGATCTAGCATTTGCCTATGTTGTGCTGTTACACACACTATACTTTCTATTTCATCTCTATCTTTTAGTTCTTTTGCAAGGGGTGCCATTTTTATAGCCTCTGGTCTTGTTCCAAATATAGTCATAATTTTTATTTTCATTATTTCACTACCTTTATAATTTAATTAATATAATGTAGTGTATTCATTTTTTACATTATTAATTATTAAAAAGATATGAAATCTAAAAATTTATCTTTTTAATTTTATATATTTTTTAGTCTTTATAGCATAAAAAATAAGCCTATTTAATTTAGGCTTATTTTTTATTTATATTAAATTTTCATTATCTCTTTCAATTGCAAACTCTGTGTTCATATTTTTATCTTCTATATCTTTATCATAATCTTCTTTGTTATTTGATACTTTTTTATAACTTTTTAATTCTCTAGCTAGGATTATTACAGCTATGCAAGTTGCTATAAAATCTGAAATAGGTTGTGCTAGCCAAACTCCTCTTAATTGTAAGAATCTAGGTAGTATAAGTATAGCTGGTATTAACAGTATCACTTGTCTTAATAAGCTTAAAAACATTGCTATTTTAGCTTTCCCTATGGATTGTATATAGTTACTTCCAGTTATAGATATACCTATTATAGGAATCATAAATAAGTAAATTCTTATACCTTCTACA
>NZ_DATIRC010000030.1:0-2922 GCF_035470145.1 Romboutsia sp. | reverse complement strand
TAAATGATATAGAAAACATATTAAATAATTTGAGGTGATATATTGGAAAATAATAAAAAATATATTTATGAAATTAAGGAAATGCTTTTAAACTCTCCACTTAGACAAAGATTAGTAGAGGAAAATACTATACCATTTAAAGACATAATACTTAAACAACTAGGTGATATAATACAAGGGTTAAATGTATTAGAAAGCAACAAAGATAACCCTATAAAAATAGTTATAGTAGGAGAAGTTAAGTGCGGCAAATCTAGCTTAGTAAATGCACTTATAGGAAATGAAGTAAGTGAAGTTGATGTGTTAGAGGCAACTTCAAATATTATAGAGGTTATATATGGTAAAGAATCATATATAAAAAAGAATGAGGATATTACACAAGTCAGACTTAATATAGATTATTTAAAAAAAATAAATATAGTAGATACGCCAGGACTTAAAAGTATAACTATGAAAAATGAACAAAAAACATTAAATTATATTCAAAATGCAGATTTAATATTGTTCGTAATTGATGCAACTCATTTAGGTCAAGAAGATATTGTAGATGCTTTAGATGTAATATGTGAATATAAAAAACCTATAATCGGAGTAATTAATAAATGTGATTTGTTAAATGACAATAAAGAAGAAACGCTAGATTATATAAAACAAGAATATGGAATTTATATAGATGAATTTTTTATGATATCTTCATACTTAGAATACCAAGACAAATTAAGTAGTAGAGCCAAGGCTAAAAATACAGATTTAGTTATTTCAAACTATACAGACCTGAGAGAAAATTTTAATATGCTTAATAAGTATATACAAAATGTATATGAAAATTGTGAAACTGTAAAGATAGATAGTATGAAATCATCAGTAGAAGGAGTAATCCATAAAGATATTATAAATCATTATGACTATTTAAAGAGACTATCAATGATTATTGATGAGTTTAATAAATATGAAAAAGCTCTTCAAAATAAATTTGATTATATATACTCTAAAATGGATTTTGAAATAAATGATTGGTTAAATAGAATTTTCTTTAATGAGGAAATGAAAAAAATAAAAAATAATATAGAAAATGCAAAGATATATATAAATGAAAATTATATAAATGATTATATAAATAAAAAGAAGATAGAATTAGATAATTTATTCTTTAAAGAATGGAGTGAATGTTTAAAAGAAATTAGTGATGATATGAATGATGATATAAAAAAATATGTTAAGGATATAACTTACAAAAATGAATTTTTAAGTACTCCAAATTTTAAAGTTGATGGAGAAAAGCCAAATATAAATGATATGTTAGCTGTTGTAGGAACTGGAGCAGTACTTGGAATTACATCTGGTGGGGTAGTATCTATATATAGTGCAGCAATCGGTACTTCAGCAGCTTCAGTAACTATAGGAACGGCTATGATGACATATTGCCCACCATTACTTATTGCGGGAACGATAAGTGGAGCGTTAGGTAAAGCTATATATGATAAGGTTAAATCTGATCAAAAAAATAAAGAAATATTAAAAGATGTGGATGAGTTTATGGAAACGATAAAATATAAGATGCTAGAGGAATTAAAAATTGGATACAACAACTGCAGTAAAGAAATAGTTTTTACAACTTTAGAAATATTAAAAAATATAAAAGGTGTTTCTATGGGTAAATATGAAATGGAGATTTTAGTAAAAGATATAGAAAATTATATTCAAGGATTAGAGTGTTGCATAAGTAAATAGTAATTTAGTACAGAAAATGTCAACTGAAGGTTGGTTTTAACAAAAAAATCACTTTATCATACAGTAAAGTATAATCTATAAAGGTAAGGAGCAATTAGTATGATTACTATAAGTTTATGTATGATAGTGAAAAATGAAGAAAAAGTTATAAAAAGATGCTTAGAAAGCATATTTGAAGTTATAGATGAAATAATAATAGTTGATACAGGCTCAAATGATAATACAAAAGAAATAGCAAAAAATTATACTGAAAATATATATGACTTTGAATGGATAGATGATTTTTCAGCAGCAAGGAATTTTTCTTTTAGCAAAGCTACACAAGATTATATATTATGGATAGATGCTGACGAAATATTAGATGAAGTAAATAAAAATAAACTACTAAAATTAAAAAATAATTTAAATCAAAATATTGACGCATTAACTATGGAAACTTATATGTGTATAGATGAAAATAAAAACCCTAGAGTAAGAGTAAGAAGAAATAGAATGGTAAATAGAAGTAAAAATTTTAAATGGGTTGGATTTATACATGAGTATATTGAAATAGAAGGTAACATTTATGATAGTGATATTTCAATAATACATGATAAAATAAAATGCATAGATGATAGAAATCTTAAAATATACCAAAAAAACATAGGTTTAGGAAATAAATTAAGTGATAGAGATTTATACTATTACGGAAAAGAATTATATTATAATTGTATGCTTGATGAAGCTATAGAAATATTGGAAACATTTATAACAAAAGATGCATGGAAAGAAGAAATTGTAGATGCTTTATGTAAAATAGGAGAATGTTATTTATATAAAAAAGAAAGAGCTAAAGCTAGAGATTATTTTTATAAAACTTTTGAGTATATAGAACCAAGGGGAGAAATACTTTATAACATAGCCAATTCATTTGAAGAAGAAAAAAAATATAAGCAAGCTATACAATGGTATGAGATGATATTGAATCTTCCAATACCAAAAAATTGTAATCAATGTATAAATTTAGGTTGCTGGAGATTTAAGCCACATTTAAATTTATGTGCTTGTTATTTTGAAATAAACGATTTGCCTAAATCTTATTATCACCATAGTAAATGTAAAGAAATAAATCCATTAGACGAATGTGTTATATATAATGAAGAATATTTTAAATCTATAATAAAAGGATAATAGGTATAAATGGATTAAATT
>NZ_DATIRC010000029.1:0-14242 GCF_035470145.1 Romboutsia sp. | reverse complement strand
AGCTACTACTATTTCTAAGAATATTTCGTTCATCTTTTGAGCAGTTTCTTTATCTACTGTAGAAGTTATTCCTACTATTCCTCCAAATATTGAAACTTTATCAGCTTCATAACATTTTGTGTAAGCTTCAAAAGCATCTTTCCCTAATCCCACTCCACATGGATTAGTATGTTTTATAGCTACTGAAACAACTTCTTGGTTATCTTTAAATTCTCTCATAACTTCTAAACATCCGTGTAAATCATTTAAGTTATTGAAAGAAAGCTCTTTTCCATTTAATTGCTCATATTTTAATATCGGATTTTTAGCGTTTGGTTGACTATATAAAACACCATTTTGATGTGGATTTTCTCCATATCTTAAAGTTTGTTCTTTTTGGAATGTTAAATTAAGTATTTCTGGATATTTATCTCCTACTTCACCTGCAAAATAAGTTGATATAAGTGCATCATATCTTGCTGTAGTTGAGAATGCTTTATAAGCTAATTTTTTTCTATCTTCTAATGTTAAAGTATTATTTTTTAACTTTTCTATTATCATATCATAATCAGCTACATCTACTATAACTGTTACATCTTTATAATTTTTAGCTGCAGAACGTATCATAGATGGTCCGCCAATATCTATATTTTCTATCATGATATCATGATCTTTTCCAGATTTTAAAGTTCCTTCAAAATCATATAAGTTAACTACTACTAGATCTATTGAACCTATTTTGTATTCATTTACTGTATCAACATGAGATGCATTATCTCTCTTGTAAAGTATTCCTCCATGTATATATGGGTTTAATGTCTTAACCCTTCCGTCTAGCATTTCTGGGAATTTTGTAACTTCATCAATAGTTATAGCATTTATACCATTTTCTTTTAGTGTTTTAAATGTATTTCCTGTAGATATAACTTCATATCCTAAATTGTTTAATTCTCTAGCAAATTGTACTACTCCACTTTTATCTGTTACACTTATTAATGCTCTTTTACTCATTTATAAACACTCTCCTACCCTGAATACTTAATTTATTTTCACAAAATAGTTTTATACTATTGTTTAAAATTCTATGTTCAACTTCTAAGACTTTTCTAGCTACTGATTTTGCATCATCCTCTTGACTAACCATTACAACTTCTTGCATTATTATTGGTCCAGTGTCAGCACCTTCATCTACAAAATGTACTGTTGCTCCAGTTACTTTCACACCATAGTCTATAACACCTTGATGTACTTTTTCTCCATAATACCCTTCCCCACAAAACGAAGGTATTAATGATGGATGAATATTTATTATCTTATTTCTAAATTCATTTACAAACTTTGGACTTACTATTTTTAAATATCCAGCTAAGACTACTAAATTCACATTATTTTCTTTAAGAACTCTTATTATTTCATTTTCATTAGTTTCATAAACAGCTTCTATATTATTATGTCTTGCTCTTTCAAGTGCATATGCATTTTCTTTATTAGAAATAACAACCTTAACTTCACCTTTAATTTTACCAAATTTTGTTCCATCTATAATAGCTTGTAAATTTGTTCCTCCACCAGATACTAAAACACCAATGTTTAACATAAGTTTACTCCTTCATGAGTATCTACCACTTCACCTATTATATACGCTCTATCTTTTAGTAATTCATCATACTTAGAATCTATATTTATTTGTTCTTCTCTACTGTTTATATGATTAACAACTTTGTTAGCTTGATCTTTGTTTACTATTAAAACTAATCCAACTCCCATGTTAAAGCTCTTATGAAGCTCTCTTTCATCTATAGCATTGAAGTTTTCTATCATCTTAAATATAGCTGGCTTTTCCCAAGAATTCTTCTTTATATCTATTCCTAGTCCTTTAGGTATAACTCTTGGTATGTTTTCTATCACTCCACCACCAGTTATATGAGCTATAGCTTTTATATCATATTTTTTCATTACTTCTAAAACTAGTTTAACATATATTTTTGTAGGAGTTAAAAGAGCTTCTCCTAATGTCATCCCTAACTCTTCTACGTGCTGCTCTAATTTGTAATTGTATGTGTCTAAGAATATTTTTCTTATAAACGAATATCCGTTACTGTGTACCCCACTTGATGATATACCTATTAAAACATCTCCATTTTTAACATTTTGACCAGATACTATTTTTTCTTTATCTGCTATCCCAACTGAAAATCCTGCTAAATCATATTCATCCTCAGAATACATTCCTGGCATTTCAGCTGTTTCTCCCCCTATAAGAGCACATCCTGCCATTTTACATCCATCAGCTATACCACCAACTATTTGTTCAACTTGTTCTGCGATTAATTTACCTGTTGCAATATAATCTAAGAAGAATAAAGGTTTAGCGCCTTGGCATATTAAATCATTTACACACATTGCAACTAAATCTATACCAACTGTATCATGTTTATCCATCATTTGAGCTAATTTTAGTTTTGTTCCAACTCCATCTGTAGATGAAAGTAATACTGGTTCTTTCATAGTAAGAAAGTCTTTTAAACTATATAAACCACTAAAGTTTCCTAAATCACCTATTACATTGTTATCATAAGTAGATTTTATTTTCCCTTTTATAAGATCTACTGCTCTATTTCCTTCATCTATATCTACTCCTGATTGTTTATACGTTAACATTAAAGTAGTTCCTCCTTATCAATTTTCTTAACTGGATAATCTCCATCAAAACAAGCTTTACAGAATGTTGATTTTTGTCCTGTTGCTTCTATCATTCCGTCTATCTCTAAAAATGCTAGAGTGTCACATCCTATATATTCTCTGATTTCTTCTACACTATTTTGTGAAGCAATCAACTTAGAGCGATTAGGAGTATCTATTCCGTAATAACAAGAATACTTAACTGGAGGAGATGTTATTCTAAGATGAATCTCACTTGCTCCTGCATCTCTTAGAGATTTTATTATTAACTTTGAAGTAGTTCCCCTAACTATTGAATCATCTACTAAAACGATTGACTTATCTTTTACTATACTTGACAATGGATTTAATTTTATCTTTACACCAATTTCCCTTTCTTCTTGTGTAGGTTTTATAAATGTTCTTCCTACATATCTATTTTTAACAAGACCTTCGCTAATTTTTAATCCACTAGCATTAGAATACCCTATAGCACCTGCCCATCCTGAATCAGGAACTGGAACAACTATATCCGCTTTTATATCATCATTCTTGGCTAAAATTTCTCCACATTTAGTTCTAAAATTATATACATTTACGTCATCTATAGTGGCATCATTTCTAGCAAAGTAAATATGTTCAAATATACAACTTTTCTTTAAAGGTTTATAGTTGTCAGCATAAAAATATGATTTTATTTCTCCATTTTTAACAACTATTATTTCACCTGGTTCTACATCTCTTATTACTTCTCCACCAAGTATATCTATTGCACAACCTTCAGATGCAAATATAAATTCATCATCTTTTTTACCTAGTATAAGAGGTCTAAATCCATGAGGATCTCTAACTGCAACTAGCTCATCTTCTCCCATTATTACAAGAGAATATGCACCTTTTATATAATCCATTGTAATTTTTACGCTTTCTACTATATCACCTTTATAGTATCTAGCAAGTATATATAAAATTACCTCTGTATCTGAATTAGCTTGGAACATATATCCCTCTTCTTCTAACATATCTCTTAGGTAATTTGCATTTACTAAGTTTCCGTTATGAGCTAAAGCTAATTTTCTTTTTCTACAGCTTCCTACTAATGGCTGACAATTTGCCATATGACTTCCACCTGCTGTTGAATATCTAACATGACCGATTCCCATAGTTCCTTTTAGATTATCTAGCTCTTCCTCTTTAAAAACATCTCCAACTAATCCCATATTTTTTTTATAGTTTATGTTGTTTCCATCAACTACTGCAATTCCACAACTCTCTTGACCTCTATGTTGAATAGAGTATAAAGAATAATATAATTCCTTAGATACATCTTTATTTGAATATATACCTACAATTCCGCACATAAGACTTCCCCCTAGTTATTATTCATTCTTTCAAGAACTTCTTGATAACCTTGTACAAGATCTCCTAAATCTCTTCTAAATCTATCTTTGTCTAACTTTTCATTTGTATCTACATCCCAAAGTCTACAAGTATCTGGTGATATTTCATCTGCTAATATTATATTTCCTTCACTATCTTTACCAAATTCTAATTTAAAATCCACTAATTTTAAGTTCATTTTTAAGAAGAAAGACTTCAATAATTCATTTATTTTTAGCGTTTCATTTTTTAAAAATTGTAATTCATCTCTAGTAGCTAATTTCATTGCTACTGCATGATCATCATTTAACATCGGATCACCATAATCATCATTTTTATAACATATTTCAAATATAGGTTCATCTAAAACTATACCTTCTTCTATTCCTACTCTTTTACAAAATGATCCTGCTGTTATGTTTCTTACTATTACTTCTAGTGGTAATATTTCAACTTTTTTTACTAACATTTCTCTTTCTGATAAACTTTTTATAAAATGTGTTGCTATTTGTTTTTCGTGTAACATTTCAAATATGATTGTAGATATTTTATTATTTAATATACCCTTTGAAGATATTTCCGCTTTTTTTTCTCCATTAAATGCTGTTGCATCGTCTTTAAAATATACTATATACTCATTTTCATTTTCTGTAGAATATACTTGCTTAGCTTTTCCTTCATATAATAACATAGTTATTACCCCCTTAAATTTTTATCAGCTTCTAGTACTTTTTCTTCCATTTCTCTTCTATAATCTTTTAAGTTTTGTTTTATTTGTGGATATTTTATACTCATTATTTGACTTGCCATTAATGCTGCATTAATTCCTGAATCTATTGTTACAGTTGCTACTGGTATTCCTGGTGGCATTTGGACTATTGAAAGAAGTGAGTCTAGTCCGTCTAATGTTGATGATTTTATTGGTAATCCTACTACTGGTATTAACGTATGTGATGCTATTACCCCTGGTAAATGTGCAGCTTTTCCTGCTGCCGCTATTATTACATCTGTATCTTCCTCTATTTCTTTCATAAAGCTCATCAATTGATTAGGTGTTCTGTGTGCTGATAACGCTCTTGCTACAACTTCTATTCCGAATTTTTCTAAAAGTTTTATTCCATCTTCTAATTTCGTGTAATCTGACTTGGAACCCATAACTACTGCAACTTTCATTTTATCTCTCCTTCATTTCATATATTTTAAGCATTATAATTTTTTATACCCTTTTTTATATTTTGAACATTATATTTTTTTATATACTTTACATTACGAACTTTATATTTAAATCATACATTAAAATACGTATTTTTTCAAGCATATATTTTGATTTGTTCGTAAAAAATAATAAAACCATTCTCTTTTTAATGAGAATGGCCTTTTATTATCGAAATCAACGTACGTTTTTATATAAAACATCATTATATTTTGTGTTACTATTTAAAATGTCGAAATTTACCCCAAATACTATTCATGCCGCTATTGTCATATTGGCTATTTTATTATTTTTTATTAGGCACACTAATCGAAGTAAACTTTTTTGTTTTTATAGTTTTTTTATTCATGACTCCTGGTGTATCCTGTTACACAAATCCATTTTTATATCTTCCTTCGAACCTTCTTTTCCTAAATTTGGTGTAGCTACTCCCAAAATTATAATTTCTTCTTTACATGGTGATTTATATTTTCCATTTCATGTATCCTTTATATTTAAAATAGCCTCATTAACTATAGGCTTTTATTTATAGTTAGTGAGGCTATTTATTATGGATTATATATATAACTTAACTTTATTTGCTATATTTTCTTTAGGAACAAATCCTATTATTTTATCTACAACTTCTCCATTTTTAAATATCATCATGGTAGGAACTGTACTTACATTATATTTTAATGCTATATCTAAACTTTGATCTATATCAACTTTTACAAACTCCGCTTGTGAATCCATTTCTTTACCTAATTCTTCAAATACTGGAGCTAACATTTTACATGGCCCACACCATGTAGCAAAAAAATCTACTACAACTACTTTATCTGAATTTTCTACTTGTTTTATAAAACTTTCATTATTTAATATTTTAGCCATATCTACTCTTCACCTATCCTTTAATTAATTTATATTCTATTTAATTGATAAATTTATAAGGAAATAAACATACTATAATTTTAATTGTAGCTTATTATGAAAATTTTAATGTTATTTCCTTATATAACTATATTAGTATTTTATAGAATTATTTTCCGTGACTTTATCACATATCTATTAAAAATACTTTAAATATAAAATTCTAAATTGTAGCTTATATTATGTATATACTCTTTTATTATAAAAATAAATCACCCTTTGTCCGAAAAGGGTGATTTATTTTGTATCTATATATTTTTATTTACTTAAGAATATAAACTTACATATAAATAGTATTGAAAGTATTATTAAAGAGAAATTAATTTCTTCTTTCTTTTTAGTCGCTATCTTTAATATCGTAAATGATATTATACCAAATATAATTCCATCAGCTATACTGTAAGATAACGGCATCATAGCAAATGTTAAAAATGCTGGTATTGCATTTGTGAAATCTGAAAAATCTATTTTAGTTAATGAACTTGCCATCATAACTCCTACTAATATAAGCACTGGAGATGTTGCTTGTGTTGGTATTGCTGTAAATATTGGTGCGAAGAATAGTGATAATAAAAATAACGTTCCAGTTGTAACTGCTGTTAACCCCGTTCTTCCTCCATCTCCTATACCTGCTGCACTTTCAACATATGAAGTAACTGTAGATGTTCCTAAAAGTGCACCAGATGTAGTTGCTATTGCATCTGCAAATAATGCTTGTTTAACTTTTGGTAATTTACCATTTTCGTCTAGCATGTTACCCTTAGATGCTACACCTACTAAACATCCTACTGTATCAAATAAATCGACAAATAAGAATGTAAATACAACTACTATCATATCAAAACTAAATATTTGGTTTACTGGAACCGATAAAGCTTGTAAAAATACTGGTTTTAATGAAGGTACTGCTGATACTATTCCTGTTGGTAATGCTACAAGTCCACCTATCATTCCTACCGACGATATTGTTATCATTGCTAAAAGAAATGCACCTTTTACATTTTTAGCAAGTAATATCGACGCTAATATTAATCCAAATATTGTTAATAAGACTAATGGATCCGTTAAATTTCCTAATGCTACTATTGTAGCTCCATTAACAACTATACCTGAATTTGATAATCCTATAAATGCTATAAATAAACCTATACCTGCTGTAACTGCATGTTTTAATACCGGTGGTATACAATCTATTATTTTTTCTCTAACATTTGTTATTGTAAGTACTATAAATATAAGACCTTCTATTAATACTGCACAAAGTGCAAATTGCCAACTATATCCCATTCCCAAAACTACTGTATAAGCAAAGAATGCGTTAAGTCCCATACCTGGTGCTAAAGCTATTGGATAATTTGCTAAAAGTCCCATAACACAACATCCTATAAATGCAGATATTGCTGTTGCTGCAAATACTGCACTTTTGTCCATTCCTGCGTCTGAAAGTATATTTGCATTTACCACTAATATATATGCCATAGTCATAAATGTAGTTATTCCTGCAATAATCTCCGTTTTTACATTTGTATTATGTTCAGATAATTTAAATATTTTTTCTAACATTCCTTTATTAACTGATTGAGTCGCTTGCATCTTACCCTCCTAAGTATATTAATATTTTTCAAACTAATTATGTTTTTTTAAAATAAATAATTCGTATATAAGTTAACTTTACAATGTTTATTATATTATATTGTACATATATTTTCAATGTTTTTTTAGAACATTTTGTATTTTATTTTTTTAAAAGTTCGTTTTTATATAAAATAAATCGTTTTTAATTTTTTTTTATATGAATACGTTCGTAACTCCATCGTACTTTGATTCAAGTTTTCTCAATTTGTACTTGATTATACACAAAAAGACTAGAACAATATATTATTCTAGTCTTTTTGTGTATAATTATTTTTGAGTTGCGTCATATTCTTCTTTAGTAGCTGGAACTTTTATTTCTCCACTCTTTATCTTTTCTATCATACCATTCACATAATCCAATATATCTTGTGGTACTAAATTCTTTGTTGATTCAGGTATACCAACACCATTTTCTTTAAGTCCATATATCTTATTTTCTCCACCAACTAATTTACCGTTTACTAACTCTTTGACTGTATCATAAATACCTATATTAACTTTCTTTAAAGCTGAAGTTAATACATTATCTGGCGCTAGATTACTTTGATCTCTATCAACCCCTATTGCATATTTATCCTTTTCTTTAGCTGACTCTATAGATCCTAATCCAGTTCCTCCAGCTGCCGTAAGTATTACATCTATATTATTTCCATACATTTGATTAGCTATAGATTTCCCTTTAGCTGCATCTCCAAATGTCCCTGCATATTGTACCTTAACATCAGCTTCTTTATTAGCTTCTTTTACTCCTGATTTAAATCCATATTCAAATCTTGATATAACAGGATTTTGCATACCACCTATAAATCCTACATTATTAGTTTTTGTCATTTTTCCTGCTATAAGTCCTGCCAAATATGTTGCTTCATTTTCCTTAAATAATATAGGCGTTACATTTTCAGGTATTTGATCATAAGTTTCATCAATTATAACAAACTTTTGATCTGGATAATTTTCAGCCTCTGTTTTTATGTCTTCCTTCATAGTATATCCTACACCTATGACTAAATCCATACCTTGGTCAATAAGACTTTCCATATTAGTTATATATTCTGATGCTTGTTTTGATTCTATTACCTTTACCTCTACTCCAAAATCTTCTTTTGCTTTTTGAAGACCTTCCCAAGCTGATTGGTTAAAAGATTCATCATTTATTCCACCAACATCTGCTACCATACCTATCTTTAAATTTTTCTTGGATTTTAAATCTTTTTCTGATGTTTTTGAGTTACATCCTACTAAGCTTGTACAAGCTATCATTACTGCTGTACTTATTGCTGCTATTTTTTTAAATTTCATATTCTTGTTCCTCCTTATGTCTTTAAATATTTCATATATATCTATATATTGCATAATATTTATAATTTATATTCTTAATATAATTTTATTTTTGATATATTTTCAAATAATTCTATAGTAATATAAATTGCCAACTATATCTCCTTCATGTTTCACTATGTATAGATAGATTTACTACCAACACTTTATATATCCTTGCAATCAAAAAGACTAGAATAAGCTAATATTCTAGTCTTTAATGTCTAATTATTTTTGAGTTGCTTCATATTCTTCTTTAGTAGCCGGAACTTTTATTTCTCCACTATTTATCTTCTCTATCATACCATTCACATAGTCTAATACATCTTGTGGTACTAAGCTCTTCGTTGATTCAGGTATACCAACACCATCTTCTTTAAGTCCATATATCTTATTTTTTCCACCAACTAATTTACCTTCTACTAACCCTTTAACTGTATCATAAATACCTACATTAACTTTCTTTAAAGCTGAAGTTAACACATTATCTGGTGCTAGATTACTTTGGTCTCTATCAACCCCTATTGCATATTTACCCTTTTCTTTAGCTGCCTCTATAGACCCCAGTCCAGTTCCTCCAGCTGCTGTAAGTATTACATCCATATTATTTCCATACATTTGATTAGCTATAGATTTCCCTTTAGCTGCATCTCCAAATGTCCCTGCATATTGCACCTTAACATCAGCTTCTTTATTAGCTTCTTTTACTCCTGCTTTAAATCCATATTCAAATCTTGATATAACAGGATTTTGCATACCACCTATAAATCCTACATTATTAGTCTTTGTCATTTTCCCTGCTATAAGTCCCGCTAAATATGTTGCTTCATTTTCCTTAAATAATATAGGCGTTACATTTTCAGGTATTTGATCATAAGTTTCATCAATTATAGCAAACTTTTGATCCGGATAATTTTCAGCTTCTGTTTTTATATCGTCCTTCATAGTATTTCCTACACCTATGACTAAATCCACACCTTCATCAATAAGACTTTCCATGTTAGCTATATATTCTGATGCTTGTTTTGATTCTATTACCTTTATCTCTACCCCAAAATCTTCTTTTGCTTTTTGAAGACCTTCCCAAGCTGATTGGTTAAAAGATTCATCATTTATTCCACCAACATCTGCTACCATACCTATCTTTAAATTTCCCTTCGATTTTGAACCTTCTTCTGCTGTTTTCGAATTACATCCTACTAAACTTGCAGAAGCTATCATTATTGCTGTGCTTATTGCTGCTATTTTTTTGAATTTCATATTTTTTTCTCCTTATGATGTCTTTAAATATTTCATATATGTCTATAATTTATATTCTTAATGTAATTTTGTTTTTTATGTAATTTAATTTTTTGATATATTTTTAAATAATTCTATAGTAACGCAAATTTCAGTATAAATACTACCGTTAAAATTACTAACGATAATTTCACTTCTTCTTTTTTATTTGAAACTAATTTTAATATAGTATAAGAAACTATCCCAAACATAATACCATCAGCAACACTATATGCTAAAGGCATTATTATAAATGTTAAAAATGCTGGGATTGCATTTGAATAATCACTGAAATCTATCTTTAAAACTGAACTTGCCATCATAACTCCTACTAATATCAATACCGCTGATGTAGCTTCTGGTGGTATTGATGTAAATATAGGAGCAAAGAATAGTGATACTATAAACATTAATCCTGTTACTACTGAAGTAAGTCCTGTTTTTCCACCTTCTGCTATACCTGCTGCACTTTCTACTGATGATGTTACTGTTGATGTTCCAAGCATTGCTCCTGCTGTAGTCCCTATAGCATCTGCAAGTAATGCTTGTTTAGCTCTTGGTAAATTACCTTCTTCATCTAACATTCCTGATTGAGAAGCTATTCCTATTAAAAATCCTACTGTATCAAATAAATCTACAAACAAGAAAGTAAATACTATCATAGCCATTTCTGGACTAAATATTTCTGATGGAGTTAAATTAAATGCCTGTAAAAATACTGGTTTTATTGAAGGTACTGAAGATATTAAAGCACTAGGTAATTCAACTAACCCTGCTACGATTCCTATAACTGTAGTTATTATCATTGCTAGTAAAAATGTTCCTTTTACATTCTTTATTAATAGACTTGAAGCTATTAGTATTCCCATAACTGCTAGTACAACTGTAGGCGATTTCATGTTTCCTAATGAAACTATAGCTCCACCTGGCTGTATTATCCCTGCACTTTTAAATCCTATAAAAGCTATGAATAATCCTATCCCTGCTGTTACAGCATGTTTTAAAACTGTTGGTACACATTCAATTATCTTTTCTCTTATATTCGTTAAACTTAATATAATAAATATAATTCCTTCTATAAATACTGCACATAATGCAAATTGCCAACTATATCCCATTCCTAAAACTACCGTATACGCAAAAAATGCATTCAGCCCCATAGCAGGCATTAATGTTATTGGATAATTTGCTAAAAATCCCATAGCCATACTTCCTATACAAGCAGCTAATGCTGTAGCTGTAAATACCGCACCTTTGTCCATTCCTGCTTCGCTAAGTATAGATGGATTTACTACTAGTATGTATGCCATCGTCATAAAAGTTGTTATACCTGCAAGTACTTCTGTTTTTACTGTTGTATTATTTTCTTTTAATTTAAATATTTTGTCTAATATATTTGATTTATCTTCTTTATAAGATGTAACCTTTTGCATCTTGTATACTCCTTTGTTTCAAAATTTTTTAGTTAATCTTTTACAAAAATAAAAGGCTCAAAAGCCTTTTATTTTTGTAATGTGTAAAGTGTTTTATATTAAAATTGAATTATATTTATATTATTCCCACTCTATTGTTCCTGGTGGTTTAGAAGTTATATCATAAACTACTCTATTTGCTCCATCAACTTCATTTACTATTCTATTAGATATTTTTTCTAATACATCATATGGCATCTTGTACCAATCCGAAGTCATTCCATCAGAAGATGTAACTGCTCTTATTCCTACTAAGTAAGCATAAGTTCTTTCATCTCCCATAACTCCAACTGTTTTTACATCTGGTAATGTAGCAAATGCTTGCCATATTTCTTTATATAATCCAGCTTTTTTAAGTTCATCCATGTAAATTGCATCGGCTTCTCTTAATATATCGCATCTTTCTTTAGTTACTTCTCCGATAACTCTTATTCCAAGCCCTGGACCTGGGAATGGGTGTCTAAATATTAATCCCTCTTCTATTCCAAGTTCTAAACCTATTTTTCTAACTTCATCTTTGAATAGTTCTCTTAATGGTTCTACTATTTCAAATTCTATATCTTCAGGTATTCCTCCAACGTTATGGTGAGATTTTATAGTTGCTGCTTCTCCATGTCCACTTTCTACAACGTCTGGATATATAGTTCCTTGAACTAAGAAGTCCATTTTTCCTAATCTATTTGATTCTTCTTCGAATACTCTTATGAATTCTTCACCTATTATTTTTCTCTTCGCTTCTGGTTCAGTTACACCTTTTAACTTTGATAAGAATCTATCTTCACAATTAACTCTTATTAAGTTCATATCAAACTTATCTCTGAATATTCTTTCTACATCGTTACCTTCATTTTTTCTAAGTAAACCATGATCTACGAATACACAAGTTAAGTTATCACCTATAGCTTTATGAACAAGTACTGCAGCTACTGATGAGTCAACTCCACCACTTAAAGCACATAATACTTTCTTATCGCCTATTCTATCTTTTAATTCTTTTATCTTATCGTTTATAAATGAATCTGTAGTCCAATCTCCACTTACTTCACAAACATTGTATAAGAAGTTCTTAAGTATCTTATCTCCTTCTAAACAATGTTCTACTTCCGGATGGAATTGTACTCCATATAATTTCTTCTCTGCATTTTCCATAGCTGCAACTGGACAATCTTTTGTATATGCAACTGATTTAAATCCTTCTGGTAATGTATCTATTAAATCTGTATGACTCATCCAAACGCTATTTGTTGTAATTCCTCCAAATATAACTGACTCTTCATAAGTTATAGTTGTTTTACCATATTCTTTTTCACTATTAGTTCCTTTTCTTACATTTCCACCTAATACATGAGACATAATTTGAACTCCATAACATATTCCAAGTATCGGAACACCGATTTCAAATATCTCTTTTGATATCTTTGGAGAATCTTCCAGGTATGCACTATTAGGCCCTCCTGTAAATATTATTCCCTTAGGATTTTTAGCCTTTATTGCTTCTATATCTGTAGTATATGGAATTATTTCACAATATACATTATTTTCTCTTACTCTTCTTGCTATTAACTGGTTATACTGTCCACCGAAATCTACTACAAGTACTAATTCATGTTTCATATTTTATATTTCTCCTTGCATGCTATAATTTGGTGCTTCTTTAGTTATTGTTATGTCATGTGGATGACTTTCTTTTAATGAAGCTGCTGTTATTTTTATAAATGCTGCATTATCCATTAAATCTTGTATTGTAGGTGCCCCACAATATCCCATACCTGCTCTTAAACCACCTATCATTTGATAAACTATATCTTCTGCTTTACCTTTATACGCAACCATTCCTTCAACACCTTCAGGAACAAGTTTTTTAGCGTCATTTTGGAAATATCTATCTTTCGAACCTTTTTCCATAGCTCCTATAGATCCCATTCCTCTATAAGTTTTATATGATCTACCTCTGTAAAGAACTGTTTCCCCTGGACTTTCTTCCGTTCCTGCAAATAATGATCCCATCATACATACAGAAGCTCCAGCTGCTAATGCTTTTACAACATCTCCAGAGTATTTTATACCTCCATCCGCTATCACTGGTACTCCATATTTATGGCCAACTTGTGCGCAATCCATAACTGCTGTTACTTGGGGAACACCTATACCCGCAACTACTCTTGTAGTACATATCGATCCTGGACCTATCCCTACTTTAACACAGTCTGCACCAGCTTTTATTAAATCTTCTGTCGCTTCTGGTGTTGCTACATTCCCTGCTATAACTTGAAGCTCTGGATAAGCTTGTTTAATTTTTATAACTGAGTCCATAACTCCTTTAGAATGACCATGTGCACTATCTAAAACTACTGCATCTACATTAGCCTTAACTAAAGCATCTACTCTATCCATA
>NZ_DATIRC010000028.1:0-19282 GCF_035470145.1 Romboutsia sp. | reverse complement strand
ATCAATATAATATTAAAAAAGCACATGTAAATATAGAAGATGCTATTGGCATAGATATAATTGATATTGTTAAAATTGAAGGTGTAATTCAAGAATTGCTTTCAAATTGTGGGGTGAAAATATGCAAATAAGTCCAAAGTTCAATCTTAAAATAATAGATAAAATACATTCAGAGGGAGTCAATTCTGCATTATATATTGTAGAAGATATACAATTAGGTTCTAGGTTTATTTTAAAGCAAATCGATAAAAACAATTTTAAAGAAATAGATAAGTATTTTGAAGAATCTAAAAAAGTATATAATTCTAAGCATCCTAACATTATACCTATAAATACTGCATCTTATGATGATAAGTATATATATATTACAATGCCATATTTTAAAAATGGATCTTTGTATCATTTATTGGAAAATAAAAATCTTACAATAAGACAAATAATAAAATATTCATTAGATTTTCTATCAGCTATACAATATATTCATAGTAATGGTATTATACATTGCGACATAAAGCCAAATAATATACTAATAAGTGATTCCAGAGATGCAGTATTAACAGATTTTGGATCAGCACTTTATTTGAATTATTTAGGGAATGCTAGATTAAAGAATGTTTACTATAAACATATAGCCCCTGAACAATGCACAAACTCTATGATTAGTAAAAAAATAGATATATACCAAATAGGAACTACCTTATACAGAATGTGTAATGGAAATGAAGAGTATAATAAACAGGCAAGAAGATATAAAAATTTAAATAGTTTAAAATTAGCTTGTGCAAAAGGGCGGTTTCCAATTAGAAAAAAATACTTACCCCATATACCTAAATCAATGATAAGTATAATAGAGAAATGTTTAATGATAAATCCACAAGAAAGATATGATAATGTTTTAGAAATAATGAATGATATATCAAATGTAAACGAAAATTTAGATTGGCATTATAACAAAAGGGATAAAAATTATTTCACATGGACATTGCAGAAGAATAATAAAAGTATACAAATAGCATTATATAAAGAAAATGATGTATGGAATATTATAAATGATGACAAAATAATTCCTTTTGTAGAAAGTAAAGCAAAAGGTTATAGAGAGATAAGGGAAATAATAAAAAACTACTAAAAAAATAGCCTTGCTGTAACCGATCAAGCAAGGCTATTAAAAGGGTAAAATATATTATAAAAAGGGGTTTATTAGGGAATATATTTTATTTGGGGAGTAAATAATCGGTTATTAGGGGAATAACCTTATGTAATAATAATAACAAAATTCGACAAAAAAAGCAATAAAAAATTTGAATAAAATTTAATGAAATAAAATTTGAAAAAAAATTATAAAATAAAACAAAAAAACATTTGAATTATGAATGAAAAATTTTCCTATGCATAAACTAAATAAAAATACTTAGGAGGAATGTATGAAAAGAGTTAAATTAATAGGTATGTGTACTATTTTATTTATAGCATGCATGTGTACTACTTCTATATGTATAGATAAAAGTGAAGGGTATGGGAACGATGTATGGATAAATAATATGAGTGATAATGATTTGAAAATTAGGGTAATAGATGTAAGTATATTAGAAGAAAAAATTAATATAGGGAATGTTTATGATGCATCAGCTATACTAACTATGAATGTAGCTAATAATGGCAAATATGATGTAGAATTATCTAATATAGATATTTATCCATATCAAGGTGGTAAGCCAATAAAATATTTTATCAGTACATCTCAAGAGAATATAAATGGATTTATAGGGAATGTAAAAAGTGGAGAAAGTAAAAATATTAAAATTGGATTAACACTACATAACACAAAAGAATCTATAAAATTGGAAATGTCTAATATAGAAGATATAACCAATGAAAAAGTAATGAAAAGTATAAAAATAAAATAAAAAATCCGTTGGATTTATAACTTATCGAAGAATTAGATAAGTTATAAAGGCTTAATGTAAAAAAGAAAAGCAATGCTTTTCTTTTTTTATGTATTATTCTGGTTGAGGTGCATCAACAGGACAAACACTATTGCATGCTCCACATTCGATACATATAGATGCATCTATTACATATTTATCATCTCCAGCAGAAATACAGTTAACAGGACATTCTGGTTCACAAGCACCACAGCTTATGCAAGCATCATGTATATAATAAGCCATTTTTACCACCTCCTTAATTTTAATTCATGTTATATAATACCCAAAAAAATTCTTTTTAATACAAAAATAATAATTTTAGGATTTATCATTTAAAAAATACTATATGTAAACCCAAAATTACTATAAAGAATTTTTTTCTGAAATTACATAAAATTATACAAAATATTATAATGCTAATTTTGAAAATTTGATCTTTGATTTATTTTGTATAACAATGTATAATTATTCTATAAAATGAGGAGGGTTAAATGAGTTATAACAATGACAACCAAAATAAAATAAGACGAAGAAAAGTGAATTCTAGTAATTTAGATTCACAGTCCTTAAAAAGTATCAGTAACAATGAAAAAAAGGAAATTAATAATATAAAACAAAATAAAAATCAATCTAATTGTAGAAATAATAGAAAAAGAGCAAAAACAAAGAAAAAGCTACTAAATAGAGTAAAACAAATTTTAGTAGTAATGTTAATAGTTTTAGTAGTGATTTCAGTAGTTGGTTCAGTATTTATATTTGCAGCGTTAACAAATTCTTCAAAAGTGACAAAAGAATTATTAGAAGAGAACTATATAAGTAGTGATGTTGTTAGTAAAGATGAAATACCTAAATATTTAAAAGATGCAATTGTTTCTATAGAAGATGAGCGTTTTTATAAACATAATGGAGTAGATGAAATATCTTTAGCAAGGTCATTAGTTAACAATATATTTAAAGATACGACTCAAGGTGGAAGTACTATAGAAATGCAAATTTCTAAAAATTTACTAACTAATGATGACAAAACTATAAAAAGGAAAATAAAGGATATTTATAATGCAACTTCTATGGATAAAAACATGAGTAAAGAAGATATACTAGAAGTATATTTAAATAATATATACTTAGGTAAATCATCTTATGGGATTGAAAAAGGAGCTAGAGTATACTTTGGAGAAAATGTAAGTGATTTAAATTTAGCACAGTGTGCAATGCTTGCAGGAATAACAAATAATCCAGCAAGGTATAGTGAACACAGAGAAGCTAAGATAAGACAAGAAACTATATTATATAAAATGCATGAACTTGGATATATAAATGATAAAGAATACCAAGATGCATTAGCAGAGGAAGTTCCATTTAAATCAGAAATAGAATAATAACAATGAGGTGTAAAATGAGCGTATATAAATTTAATTATGAAGGAAAAGAGTATTTATTAACTGCAGATAATTGTAGTGATATAATAAACGATGAAGAAAAACCGGTGAAGGGAATAAAAATAGAAAATGTATTACAAATATTAAATGATGCTGTGGATGTTGATTTTGATATTGAATATTATCAAGAAGCATGTCCTGAATGCTTAGCGGGTGTAAAAGAAAAACAAAAGTTTTTTGGATTTTTAGAATACCATTTTTATATATTTACTAAAAAAGGAGAATATATAATAAGTGATATAAGTAAAGAGTATGAAGGGCTGTCTTTCAATAAATTATCAAGACAAGATAAAGTTGACGATAGCTATATAATTAGTATGATAGTTTGTGAAAACTGCCAAGATTATATAGTACAAATAGAAAACTGCATAGTATAGAAAAAAATAGTCTACTGAATACCAACAGTAGACTATTTTAAAATATAAACTTATAAGGTAGTATTAAAGTAAATATAAATTTACGAAGACGATGAATGAAGCAATGTTTAAATTCATTTATTTTATAAAAAAATCATATATGATATAATACAAATAAATAAAATTTACTCGAAAATATAGATTGAAATCACATAAATATACAGACTAGTTATAGATATAAATAACATCTAAAATAGGGGGAGAGAAGATAAATTGGAAAAAATCATAGGTGTTATAGCATCCGATTATGAATTAAAAGAAAGAATAGAAAAGCTTTACTCAAAGGATATAAAAAGTGGAAATATTATAATAGACCTTATAAAAGTAGATGTGTTAGAAGAACAAGGGAAAATATTAGTAGATAAAGGTGCACAAGTTATTATTGGTAGAGGTGGAGGGTATAAATTAATATTAGATACTGTAAATGTACCAATAATACCTTTAAATATGAAGGTTATAGATTTATTAAAATCAATAAAAATAGCAAGTAACTATTCTAAAAAGATAGTGCTTATCTTAGGATATGATGAAGTTGATTTTGACTATGCAGATTGGAAAAGCATAATTAATATAGATATAATAGAGGAATGGTTTAAATCAAAATATGAAATAAGAAATAGAGTTATAAAATATTTAGATCAAAAAGATGATGTAGTTATTGTAGGAAGTGGTATAGCTTGTTCTTTTGCAAGACAATATAAAATGGATAGCGTATTTATTAATGCAAGTGATGACTCAATAAAAGAAGCAATTGAGTATTCTAAAAACTTACTTGATTCTTTAGAAGAAGAAAAATTTAATAATGAAGTATTAAGAAATATACTAGATGGAGTCAAGGATGGGATAATTGCAATTGATACAAATGGTAATATCATACTATGTAATAAAAGTGCAAAAAAAATATTAAAAGCAGAAAAAAAAGACGTGTATAATAAATCGATATTAGATATATTTTCTAAGATGGATTGGCTATTAGAATGTTTAGCCACAGGTAAAGATAATAAAATGCAAATAAGACATATAAATAATTTGGTATTAAACACAAGGTCTATGCCTATAAAAGTTGATGGAAAGATTCATGGAGTAATAGGTATATTACAAGATATAACTAAATTACAAAAACTAGAAAGAAAAATAAGAGTAAACTTAAATGAAAAAGGTTTATGTGCAAAACATACTTTTTCTGATTATATGTACAAAGATATTATAAGTAAAGAGTTTATAGAAGAAGCTAAAAAAATTGGGAAAAGTGATTATACAACCTTGTTATATGGAGAAAGTGGTTCAGGAAAAGAAATATTAGCTCAAAGTATTCATAATATAAGTAAAAGAAAAGACAAGCCTTTTGTTGCTATAAATTGTGCTACAATTTCAGAAAGTTTATTAGAAAGTGAGTTGTTTGGATATGAAGAAGGCGCTTTTACAGGAGCTAGAAAAGGTGGAAAACCGGGATTATTTGAATTAGCCCATGGTGGAACTATATTTTTAGATGAAATAAATAGTTTACCGTTTTATGTTCAAAACAAGCTTTTAAGAGTTATAGAAGAAAGACAAATAATGAGAATAGGATCAGACCATATGATTCCATTAGATATTAGAATAATAGCTGCAACAAATGAACAATTAATATCTAAAATAAAAGATAAAACTTTCAGAGCTGATTTATTTTATAGATTAAGTAGTTTAGAAATAAATATACCACCTTTAAGAAAAAGAAAAGATGATATAGTGTTTTTATTTGAATATTTTGTAAGAAAAATATTAAAGGAAAATAGTTTAAATAACTTAAATTCTATAGATGAAACCTTTAAGTTAAGTAAAGAAGAAATAATAAAACTAAAATCTCATGATTGGCCAGGAAATGTTAGAGAATTAAAAAATAGTGCACAAAAATATGTAATAACAGGAAAAATAAAAATATCTCAAATTGAAAATAAAGAAATAAAATACGCATGTTTAGATAAAGAAAAACTAAGTAAACAATATGATGAAGGTGAAACTAAAGAGGAAGTAGAGGATATTGATTATAGTAAGATTAATATTGATATAAAAGAGATTAATAAATATGTAGAAAACAAAATTATAGATATATTATTTAATCAAGGTCTTTCAAAAACTGAAGTGGCTCAGATTCTTGGAATAAGTAGAACAGCTCTATGGAAAAAATACAATAAAAATGTATAACAACAAGAAAAGGTTAACAAATATTAACATAGGTTAACAAAAATGAACATTTGACATAAAATGATTTAAAAATAAGAATATATAAAAATTAATACAATTAAGGTGAAGTTTAAAAAAATAGGTAAAATTAAAATTTAGCCTGTTTTTTTTATTTAAAATAAAAATTAAATTAATTTAATAAAAATTTAATGGAAATATATAGTATTGGCATAACAGTTGCTTCTAAATATAGGAGTGAAACAGTATACTAGGAGGGATAATATGATTCAAAGTATGGCGGCAAAGCATTCTATATGGCCGAGACAAAAAGACATAATATTTAATTTATCAGAAAGAGCTCAAAGAGCAGAAAAAACTATAGGAAGAGATAATGTAATAAATGCTACTATAGGTGCTCTTATGGATGATTATGGAACGCTAATAACGATGGATACAGTTTATAATGAATATAAATCATTAGATAACAAAGATATATCAGCATACGCTTCTTTAGAAGGGCAACCGGATTATCTTGAAGCAGTTAAAAAAGTATGTTTTAAAGAATATATGCCAGAAGGATATATAAAAGCAGTAGCATCTCCAGGTGGAAGCGGAGCAATAAAGTTAGCAACTTGGAATTACACTGAAGAAGGTGATGAAATACTAACATCAGATTGGTTTTGGAGTCCATATGTTAGTATAACAGAAGAGATAGGAAGAAAAGTAACTACATATCAATTATTTGACGAAAATAATAATTTTAATTTTAATTCATTTAAAGAAAAATTCTTAAATATAGCATCTAAACAAGAAAGAATATTTACAATTCTAAATACACCAGCACACAATCCTACTGGATATAGCGTATCAGATGACGAGTGGGATAAAATCATAGATTTATCAAAAGACGTAGCTAAGAATCCAGATAAAAAAATAATACTATTTGTAGATATTGCATATATAGATTTTGCAAGTGATGACAATGCAAGTAGAAAATTCTTTGAAAAATTCTCAAATCTTCCAGAAAACATACTTGTAATAGTTGGATTTAGTATGTCAAAAGGATTTACAGCTTATGGAATGAGAATGGGAGCTGCAATATGTATATCAGCTAGTGAAAATGTTGCTGAAGAGTTCTATTATGCATGTGTTCATTCATGTAGAGCAAACTGGTCAAATTGTAATAGAGGAGCTATGAAATTATTATCTAATATAGTTAAAGATCCAGAAAAATTCAAAAAATATACTGAAGAAAAAACAATGCATAAAGAGATGTTAAAAAGAAGAGCAAAGGTATTTGTTGAAGAAGCTGAAAAAATAGGACTTGATATACTTCCATACAGAGATGGATTCTTTGTAAGTATACCATGTGATGATCCAAGAGCAGTATGTGAAGAATTAACAAAAGATAATGTATATCTTGTACCTTTAAAAATGGGGCTTAGATTTGCAGTATGCGCAGTGAATGAAAGTAAGTGTAAAATAGCTCCAAGTATTATAAAAAATGCACTTGAATATGTTAAAGGTCAACAATTAGTTGTTGATAAATAAATTTTAAATTATTTAAAAAGGAATAAGGTAGTATGGAAGAGATTTAAACTAATAATTATTTATGGGGGAATTGAAAAATGAAACAATTAATGACAGGTAACGAGGCTATTGCTCGTGGAGCATATGAAGCTGGTGTTAAGTATGCATCTGCATACCCAGGTACTCCAAGTACAGAAATATTAGAAAATGTAGCTACATATAAAGGGGATATAGTAGCTGAGTGGGCACCAAATGAAAAGGTTGCACTAGAAGCCGTAATAGGTGGTTCAATAGCAGGTGCTAGAACTATGGCATCTATGAAACATGTTGGTATAAATGTAGCAGCAGACCCATTATTCACATTTGCTTATACAGGAGTGAATGGTGGGATGGTTTTAATATCTGCAGATGAGCCAGGAATGCACTCTTCACAAAATGAACAAGATAACAGAAACTATGCTAAGTTTGCAAAAATAGCTTTATTTGAACCAGCAACTAGTCAAGAAGCTAAAGATATGTTAAAAGAAGCATTTGAAGTAAGTGAAAAATATGATACTCCAGTTTTATATAGAGTTACAACAAGATTATGTCACTCAAAAGGAATAGTTGATTGTGTTGATAGAGTTGAAGTTGGAATAAAAGATTATGTTAAAAATCCTCAAAAAAATCTTACAGTTCCAGCACATGCTAGAGTTTTAAGACTTTCAGTAGAAGAAAGAATGAAAAAACTTGCAGATTACTCTAATAATACAGAATTAAACTACTATGAAATAAATGATACTAAAATAGGTATAGTAGCTTCAGGAATGTGTCATACATATGCAAAAGAAGTATTTGGTGAAGATGCATCATATATGAAATTAGGATTTACAAATCCAATGCCAATGGAAAAAATAAAAGAATTTGCTTCTAAAGTAGATAAGATTTATGTTATAGAAGAAAATGATCCATTTATAGAAGAACAAATGAAAGCAGCTGGAATAGATTGCATAGGAAAAGATGTATTACCAGTGTATGGAGAAATGACTCCAGATGTAATAAGAAAATCTATATTTGGAAAAACAAATGATACTATAGAATTTGATCAAGATTTAGTAGTACCAAGACCTCCAGGATTATGTGCAGGATGTCCACATAGAGGATTCTTCTATGAAATAGGTAAAAGAAAAAATGTAATGATAACAGGAGATATAGGATGCTATACTCTTGGATTTGCACCTCCATATAATGCAATGGATACAGTAGTTTGTATGGGTGCGAGTTTAAGTACAGGACATGGAGCTCAACAAGTGTTTAACATGAAAGAAGACAACAACATGAGAGTTGTAGGAGTGCTTGGAGATTCAACATTCTTCCATACAGGAGTTAACTCATTATTAGATGTTGTATATAATAACGGAAACTCAATATCAGTGATATTAGATAATAGAATAACTGGTATGACAGGACATCAACAAAACCCAGGAACAGGGTATACATTACAAGGTGATATAACTAATGAAGTAGATATAGAAGCATTAGTTAAAGCTTGTGGAGTTAAACATATAAGAAATATAGATCCTAACAACTTAAAAGAAGTAAAAGAAACACTAGACTGGGCATTTGAATTAGAGGAGCCTTCAGTAATAATAACTAGATGGCCATGTGTACTTAAAAAATTCTCTAAGCAAGACATAGAAGAATTTAACAATCCATTCACATCTAAATGTGAAGTTGACCATGATAATTGTATAGGATGTAAGATATGTATGAAGACTGGATGTCCAGCAATATCATTTGCTAAAGAGGATAAGGTAGTAAATATAGACAAAAATCAATGTGTAGGATGTAATGTTTGTTCACAAGTATGTCCTAAAGAAGCTATATCTAATAATGCTGTATCTAAGGGGGTAATGTAATATGACTAAGAGTATTCTTTTAGTAGGTGTAGGGGGACAAGGAACTATACTTGCAAGTAAATTATTAACTACAGGACTTATGGAAGCTGGATATGATGTAAAAATGAGTGAGATACATGGTATGAGTCAAAGAGGTGGTTCAGTATCTTCACAAGTTAGATACGGAAAACAAGTATATTCTCCAGTTATAGAAATAGGTGGAGCTGATATATTAGTATCTTTTGAAAAAATGGAAGCTTTAAGATGGTTAAATTACTTAAAGCCAGAAGGTAAAATAGTAGCAAATAACTATAGAATGGATTCTATGCCAATACTTACTGGAAAAGCTGAGTATAAAGAAAAAGAAATAGAAGCAGAACTTGAAAGATTAGATGCAACAATATTAAATGCAGCAGACAAAGCGGTAGAACTTGGAAATGCTAAAGTAATGAACATAATATTGTTAGGTGCACTAGCAAAATCTATGAACCTAGAAGAGATAGATTGGGAAAAAATAATAAGAGATAATGTAAAAGAAAAATTTGTAGATATAAATATAAAAGCATTCAAAGAAGGTATGGAATTAGTATCTAAAGAAGCAGTAGCTGCAAATTAATTTTAAAGTTAAGCTATTATGAGTATACAGATACTTGTAATAGCTTAATTTAAATACTATAAAGAGAAAGGTGATAATTATGAATTACAGAATATTAGCTATAAATCCAGGGTCTACATCAACTAAAATAGCAGTATATGATAATGAAAAACAAATATTAGTAAAAGGAATAGATCATCCAGCAGAAGAAATTGCAAAGTATGATAGAGTACAAGACCAATTTGATATGAGAAAGCAAGAAGTATTAAAAGTACTTTCTGAAAACAATATAGAAATAGATACTTTAAGTGCAGTTGTAGGAAGAGGTGGATTACTTCCTCCAGTAAAATCAGGTGCATATTTAGTAAATGGTGAAATGATAGATAGATTAAAAAATAGACCAGTTGTAGAACATGCATCCAATTTAGGAGCTATAATATCTTATGAAATAGCAAAACCTTTAGGAATAAATGCATACATATATGACTCTGTTGCAGTAGATGAACTTACAGATGTTGCTAGATTATCAGGAATAAAGGGAATGGATAGAGAATGTTTAAGTCATGCACTTAATTCTAGGGCTATGGCTATGAAATATGCAAAAAACAATGATAAAAAGTATAGTGACTTAAATTTAATAGTAGCTCACTTAGGTGGAGGAATAACAATAAGCCTTCATGAAAAAGGAAGAATGTCAGATATAGTATCTGATGATGAAGGACCATTTTCACCAGAAAGATCAGGTAAAGTTCCTTGTAAAAAATTAATAAATGCATGTTTTTCAGGAAAATATACTCAAAAAGAAATGCAAAAAATGATACGTGGAAAAGGTGGAATAGTTTCATACTTAAATACAGTAGATGTTAGAGAAGTAGAAAAAATGGCACAAGAAGGAAATGAGCAAGCGAAACTTGTACATGAAGCAATGACATATCAAATATCTAAAGCAATAGGAGAATTAGCAACTGTTGTAGAAGGTAAAGTTGATGCAATAATTTTAACAGGTGGAATTGCATACTCTAATATGATTACATCAAATATTAAAAAAAGAGTAGAATTTATATCTAATGTTGAAATCATGCCTGGAGAAAATGAATTAGAAGCATTATCATTAGGAACTTTAAGAGTATTAACTGGAGAAGAAAATGCTAGAAAGTATGAAGAAGAAAGCTTAGTAAATGCATAGCTAAAACATTAAAATATTACTGGATAATTTTATCCAGTAATATTTTTTATATAAAAATTTATAACTTACGCATTTATTATAAATTAGTAAATATGTAAGTTAAGCTATTTAGACAGTATGTTATTTACGAATAAAAGTTTCACAACTTGCAGTTTGAGCATTTATTTGAACACTTGGCGCTTTACAAGAACCATCGCTATTATGTGCACAATTATTAGCTTGACAAATTATGTTATTTGTTTCAGCACAAGTACACCCGCTAGCACAATTTGAAAGATTAGATGTTGATCTATCTTCAAATGATAGGCAATGAGTTGCAGATGAATTAGTAGCAATAGAACCAGATACATTTATACCACTAGCATAACAATTACTACTATTATTATAAACACAATTAGTTGCAGAGCAACTTAAATTAGAATTTGACATTTGTATATACCTCCTAAGAATATTATCTACATTAGTATGTTACAATTATATAATTTTATGTAATAAATCTTAATACATATGTTTTTAGCTATTGTTGTAGATATATAAAGTAGACAAGTTCAAGATAGGTATATGTAATTATAAATTTATAACTTAGGAATACATTTACTGCATGCTACAATTACATCATTTAGAGTTTCTCTTCCTAAGTTTTTATTAGTGTGATGTACATCTATATTATCTTTACATCCACAAATTGAACATGTATGGTTATTTTGACTTAAAACATAATCTTTAAAAATTTGCCAATGAATAGATTTTAAATAATCTTTATAATTTACTCTAACACAAGCTTCTAAAAATTCTGTGTATAAATCATCTAAGTTATCGCTAGTTAAATTAGAATATTCAGGTTGAAAATACTCACAATATTTATTTGATTTAGGTAATGAATCTAGCATTATACATTTTATATTATACTTATAATCTTTATCAGGTCCCTCTAAAGAAAGATGTGCACAAAAAGAACAGCACTCTTTAGGTAAATTTTCTTTTAGTTCTTCAATTTTATTACTCATAAGTAACCTCCCAAAAACTTATTTTAGAAATCTAATTAAATCTATGTAGATTATGTTTAATAAATAATTTAAACTTAGAGATATTACGTAACGTAAATAATATCTCTTTATAAGATATATTAAAAAAAATAGACAAGTATTCTATAAATAAAGGATTTTAATGAGAAATAAAGTATTTATTATTGATAAATTAAAAAATAGTTAGGGTGAGATGATGCAAACTCATAATTTCTCAAAAATAAGAAATGAAATTGATGTGGATTTTAAAAATAGAAAATTTGAAAATGAAAAGAAATATGGCGTTAAGCTTGAACTATTTAAAAGTAAATTTTCAATGAAATCAGAGCACATACGTGGAAATTCAAATATAAGTTATGATGATATTTATAAAATAGAAAATGAAAGTAAGATAATAATAAAAAAGATAGAAAATAAAAGTATAGGTGAATTTAAGGATAAATATAACACAAGATTTGAAAAGCTAAGGAATGTTGAATTTAAATATAATACTTTTTCTAATTGTAAGTTCAAAAACATAGAATTTTACAATTGTACATTTTATGGGAATGTATTTTCAAACTGTCAATTCAAAAATATCATATTTATTAACTGTAATTTTTATAATACAAATGAATGTATTTCAATATTTAATAGTAAAACTATATTTATAGACTGTCAATTCAAGAATTGTAACATTGAAAAAAGCATATTTGAAAATATAGATTTACATAACATAAAATTTGAACATACTAACTTAAAAGATGCTATATTGAAAAAGATATACATAAATAATGTACATATTACAGATTGTGATTGTAGGTCTTTTAAAATTATAAATCCTGATATAAAAGAGTTTGAATTTGAAGATAATTATTTAACTAAATTTGATGAATACACTTTTATAGATAAGATGAATATTGATAAAAGATATAAAAAAAATTATGTAGTAGCATTTAAACTATATAGAGGTATAGCATCAAAATTTGAAGCTAATGGTTTGTTAAACAATGCAGGTGAGTATTATTATATATCAAAGTGTATGGAATATAAATCTTTAAGCGGAATTAATAAATTTAAATCAGCAATATTTTGGTTGCTTTGTGGATATGGAGAAAGGCCAACATTTGCATTGATAACTTCTTTAGAGATTGTTCTAGTATTTGCAATTATATATATGGTAACGGGGTTAAATGTAGATGAATATGTTATAAGTTATAAAGATATATTTTCACAAGGCATTCCTATTGAAAACTTAAATCCAGATTTTATGAAATCATTGTATTTTAGTATAGTTACATTTACTACAGTAGGATATGGAGATATAACTCCCATAGGATACAGTGTATTGTTATCAGGAATAGAAATGTTATTAGGTGTAACTATGGTTGGTATATGGACAGCCACTTTAACTAGGAAAATAACAAGATAAAAGTCTGCTCATAAAGTTAGGTAAGCAGACTTTTATTTTTATATGTGCTTGTTTCTATTTATTTAATATAAATTTATCTATAACATGAGCAACTCCATGTTCATTGTTAGTTTTAGTTATATAACTAGCAATATCTTTTATACTATCTCGAGCATTTCCCATAGCAACTCCAAGACCTGCTAGCTTTATCATATGTTGATCATTTTCTTCATCGCCAACAGCTATTGTTTTTTCTATAGGTATATCTATATTTTTGCATAAAGCTTGTAGTGCAGTACCTTTATTAGCAGCTTTGTTTAAAAATTCTAAGAAGAAAGGAGCAGATCTAACTACTGTATAATTATCATAAATTTCTTTAGGAAGTACTTGTAAAATTTCCTCTAATTTTTCAGGATCATCGATAATCATTATTTTACAGAATGTTATGCTATCATCTATTTCATCTTCGCTTTTATAAACAATAGGTATTTGATTTAACTCAGCCTCTAGTACAGTATATTTACTAGGCTCATCATGTGGCGTTATTACGTTAGTTGGTGTGTTTATATGAACCTTAGTATCAAGTTCTTTTACGATTTTATATATAGTTTTAAAATCATCATAAGTCATTTCTATATTAGAAATTACCTTTTCGCTTTTTACTTCTTGAACTACTGCTCCATTAAAACATATAACATAATCACCTTCATCTGTAAGATTCAATTGTTTTAAGAGTGGAGTAACCCCTGGTAATGGTCTACCTGTTGATAATACAACTTTGGCACCGTTTTTCTTTGCTTCTTGAATAGAATTAAACACATCAGATGTGATTTTTTTTTCGCTATTTAATAAAGTTCCATCTATGTCTAGAGCTATCAATTTATACATACTAATCCTCCTAATGATATTAAAATATAAGATAAATATAATTATATCAATATATGACAAATTTATAAACTAAAATAAAAAATTCACTTTGATTGAGCGGCTTGTTGGGGAATTACTTCATGTCGCTCAAGTGGTTCGCGCACACGTGGCTCAAACGACCTTGGAAATTAGGTCCGTTGCTCAAATTTGTAATATGGTATAATATGGATTGTAAGTTTAGAGATAAAATACTAACTAGTTATGATAGTTAACTATATTTAAAAATAAAACTGTATAATATGGATTATAGTTGGTATACATAATAATACAATCAAATAATATAAGGAGATAATCAAATGAAATTTTGTGATTTTAAATATGAAAGACCAAATTATGAAGAAAGTAAGAAGAAAATTAATGATATAGTAGAAAATATAAATTCATCATCTACATATGAAGAACAAAGGGAGAATATAGACAAGCTAAATGAAATAAGAAATAACATAGAAACTATGTCTACAATATCGTCAATAAGACATAGCATAAATACAGAAGATGAGTTCTATGAAAAAGAAAGAGCTTACTGGGATGAATATTCTCCACTGTATGAAGAAGTAAACTCATTCTTTTACAAATCAGTAGTAGAATCTAAATTTAAATTAGAAATAGAAAAAGATTTTGGACAACAATTTGTAAAAATAGCAGAGTATTCATTAAAATCTTTTTCGAAAGATATAATAAAAGAACTTCAAGAAGAAAATAAACTATGTTCAGAATATACTAAGTTGCTAGCATCTGCAAAAATAAATTTTGAAGGTGAAGAAAGAAATTTATCAGGGTTAGGTAAATTTATGCTATCTAAAGACAGAGATATGAGAATAAAAGCATCAAAAGCTTATTATGGTTTTTTTGAAGAAAATAAAGAAAAGTTTGATGACATATTTGATAAGCTTGTAAAATTAAGAGCAACAATAGCAAAAAAACTTAACTTTGACAACTTTGTAGAGTTAGGCTATATAAGAATGATGAGAACTGATTATAATGCACAAATGGTTGAAAACTTTAGAAAACAAGTTCTTAAATATATAGTTCCTGTTGCAAGTGATCTTTACCAAAGGCAAGCAAAAAGATTAGGAATAGAAAAATTAAAATACGTAGATGAGAACTTTGAATTTTTAAGTGGCAATGCAACTCCAAAAGGAGATCCTGATTACATAATAGAAAATGGCAAGAAAATGTACTCAGAGTTATCAAAAGAAACAAAAGAATTTTTTGAATTTATGTTAGAAAATGAACTTATGGATTTAGTAACTAAAAAAGGAAAAGCAGCAGGTGGGTATTGCACTTATATACCTAATTATCAAGCGCCATTTATATTCTCAAACTTTAACCAAACAGCTGATGATATAGACGTATTAACTCATGAAGCGGGGCATGCTTTCCAATTATATATGTCTACATGGATTGATATGCCAGAAATAAACTTCCCAACTTATGAAAGTTGTGAGATTCATTCTATGAGTATGGAGTTTATAACTTGGCCATGGATGGATTTATTTTTTAAAGAAGACACTAAAAAATATAAATTTACTCATTTATCTTCGGCAATTAAATTTATTCCTTATGGAATAGTTGTTGATGAATTCCAACATCATATTTATGAGAATCCAAATATGAGTAAGGAAAAAAGAAAACAACTTTGGAGAGATTTAGAAAAACAATATTTACCTCATAAAGACTATGAAGGCTGTGAATTTTTAGAAAATGGAGGTTGGTGGTTTAAACAAGGCCATATATTTAAAAATCCATTTTATTATATAGATTACACTTTAGCACAAATATGTTCACTACAGTTCTGGAAAAAGATGATAGAAAATAAAGAACAAGGGTGGAATGATTACTTAGACATATGTAAAGTTGGTGGAACTAAATCTTTCTTAGATATAGTTACTATAGGTAATCTAAAATCGCCATTTGAAGATGGATGTGTAGAAAGTGTTATAGGTACCATTAAAGAATGGTTAGAGCAAGTTGAGGATAGTAAATTATAAAAATACAAATATATACAAAAATCGCGCTTTATATAAAAAATAACTCGAAAAAGTATACAAAATTTTCAAAAAAACATGTTGAAATCTAAATAGAAAGCTTATATACTTAACTTAGATAAGATAGATAAAACTTATAAGAAAAATAATATAATTAAAAATTAAATACCCGGATGAAGGGCATGGGAGACAGCTTTTAAACATAAAAGTGACCGAAGGGACAAACTTAGTTTATTAAACCAAATTAAATTAAGTGAAATTCTCAGGTAAAAAGACTATGTCTAGACGGAACTCTGAAGATTATATTAACAGAGAGAACAAATTGGGTTTTGTTTTCTCTGTTTTTTAATTGTAAAAATACAGCATTTGAAAGCGAGAGGGATTCATGGTAATAATAACTAATAATCCAATTGTTAAACAAGAAATTACAAACAAAGAAATTTTGCATAAAGACATTACATACATAGAAATATTGAAAGAATGCAGAAATCTAATACATAAGGGATATGAACTTTTATCCCATCCACTTTATGGAAGTGTGAAACCTAACGAGACACCATATCGAAGTATCATAATGAAAAAAGGAAAAAATCTAGATACAAACTCACTAATCTTAATAGAAGAAGCAATAGCGACTTCAAGTAAATTTCAAAAAAATAAAATGACTCCAAATTGGACACAAAAAGTTACAGATGATTTTAAAGTTATAGACTTTGATATCTTAAACAATACATTACAAAGAATTCAATATATATAACATTATTTCGCAAAATTGTTAAAAAAATAACAAAAATAATGTGATTTGATTTCTCAAACATGGAATTTTAAAATTCCTTTGATTGTAATATAAAAAGGGGGTAGTTTAATGGGAAATTTATATGATTTAATTATCATAGGTTCAGGTCCAGCTGGTCTTTCTGCGGGGCTTTATGGAGCAAGAGCAAAGCTTAAGACACTTATATTAGAAAAAGGAAAAACTGGTGGACAAATAGTTACTACACATGATGTAGCTAATTATCCAGGATCTGTAGAAGATGCAAGTGGACCAAAGTTAATAGCTAGAATGGTTGAACAATGCAAAAGCTTTGGAGCTGAAATGGTTAAAGATAATATAGTTGAAGCTGATATAGATGGCAAAATAAAAGTAATAAAAGGTGAAAAAGGTGAATATAAAGGTAAAGTTGTCATAATAGCAACAGGAGCAACTCCAAAAAAATTAGGAGCACCAGGAGAAAAAGAACTTACTGGAAAAGGTGTATCATACTGTGCAACATGTGATGGAGATTTCTTCACAGATTTAGAAGTATTTGCAGTTGGTGGAGGAAATAGTGCAGTTGAAGAAGGTATGTTTTTAACTAAGTTTGCTAGAAAAGTAACAATCGTTCATAGAAGAAATGAATTATCATGTGCTAAATCAATAGCTGAAAAAGCTATGGAAAATCCAAATATAGAATTTATGTTTAATACATCTATAAAGGAACTACGTGGGGATGGAATATTAGAAAAAGTTGTATTTGAAAACACTGTAACAGGTGAATTAAAAGAATATGAAGCAGATGAAGAAGATGGAACAATGGGAGTATTTGTATTTGTTGGTCTTGATCCTCAAACAGATATATTCAAAGGTAAGATAAATATGGATAAAAGGGGATACATAATAACAGACGAAGAAATGAGAACTAGTGTAGAAGGAGTATTTGCAGCAGGAGATTGTAGAGTCAAAACTTTAAGACAAGTTGTAACTGCTACAAGTGATGGTGCAATAGCTACAATAGTGGCTGAAAAATATATTGATAGTAAATTAGGTCATTTAGAAGAAGTAAATGTATAAAAATTTACTTTGGAGGAATGATTGATTAAAAATAAGAAATTAAAATATGAAGGGGGATTTAAAACATGGTAGTTTTAGATAAAAATACTTTTGAAGAAGAAGTTTTAAAGCAAGAAGGTATAGTAGTTGTAGATTTCTGGAGTGAGGGATGTGAGCCTTGCAAAGCATTACTACCAGAAGTTGAAGATTTAGCAAATCAATATGCAGATAACTTTAAGTTCTGTAAATTAGATACTACAAAAGCTAGAAGATTAGCTATAAAAGAAAAAGTATTAGGTCTTCCAACTATAGCTATATACAAAGATGGTGCAAAAGTAGATGAAGTTACAAAAGATGATGCTACAAAAACTAATATAGAAGAAATGATTAAAAAATACCTTTAATATTGTTATAAGTTTGAGATAAGCTCAAATCTATATATAAAGTTTATTTAACTAGCTCAATGAATAGATAAGATATACTAATTAAGACTTTAAAAGTAAATATACATAACTTGATTAGTATTTAAAATTAGAAAATTGAGCTAATTGTAAATTATTAAATTCTAAAAAGGAAAAAATTGGGGGGTGCAAATATGCGTCTTGAATTAGGGAAAATCTTTATAGAAGACATTCAGTTTGCTGACGTTACTGAAGTAAAAGATGGAGTTTTATACATTAATAAAGAAGAGATGCTTAAAGAAATTGGTGGAGATGAGCACATAAAATCTATAGATATAGATTTAGTTCGTCCAGGTGAAAGTGTAAGAATAACACCAGTAAAAGACGTTATAGAGCCAAGAGTTAAGGTTGAAGGTAAGGGAGGAATATTCCCAGGAATAATATCAAAAGTTGATACAGTAGGAGAAGGTAGAACTCATGCACTAAAAGGATGTGCTGTTGTAACTACAGGAAAGATAGTTGGTTTCCAAGAAGGTATAATAGATATGACAGGACCAGGTGCTGATTATTGTCCATTCTCTAAACTTAATAATGTAGTAGTTATAGC
>NZ_DATIRC010000027.1:0-4633 GCF_035470145.1 Romboutsia sp. | reverse complement strand
TAGAAGCCCTCTAAAATACACACTTTTCAGAAAAAATTAATTTTGGCATATATTTTGCTAATAATTAATAGCAGTCTAATTAAAAAGGAGTTAGATGAAAATTATATTTACATTATATAATTATTAAATTGTTTTCAAAGGGGGTTAAAAATATGAAGTTTAAAGTAAATGAACACCTTGTAAACTTTCAAAAAATGAGTTATGTCAAGAATGATGAAGATGAAATACATGTTGAAAAAGATGTTATTGATTGTTCTCTTGGAATAAATCCATTTGGATATTCAAATTTAATTTCTAATGAAAAGGAGCTATTTTTAAAAACAAAAATTAATATATATCCTCAATACCCATATGTAGAAATGAGAAAAGAAATTGCTAAGTATTGGGCAGATGTAGTTGATATCAGAAGCGACAATATAAGACTTGGGAATGGATCAGTAGGAGTTCTTGATACAATAAATAAGATTTTTATTGAAAAAAATTCACGAGTATTAGGATACTGCCCTCAGTTTACAGAATATATAACTGATGTACGATGTCATGGAGGAATTTATGAATATGTTGAATTAAAGCAGCAAAATAATTATAAATTTGATTATAAAGAGATAATGAATAGAATGTGTGATGAACATCGAATTATCTATATTGATAATCCTAACAATCCAACAGGTCAGATTATACCATTATTGCAATTAAGCGATATTATTGAAAAGGCAGAAAAAATGAATATATGCGTTATTGTAGATGAAGCCTATGGGGATTTTATGAGCAAAGAAAACTCTGCAATTTCTCTCGTTAATAAATTTACCAATTTATTTGTTATTAGAACATTTTCAAAAGGCTTTGGGCTTGCTGACTTACGAGTGGGTTATGTAGTTTGTAGTGAGCAACTATTAGAATATTATGAAAAAGTAGATATGCCTTTTACTGTAACTACCGTTAGCCAGTATATATCTCAAGTGGCACTAAAGGATAAAATGTTTATAGAGAATTCTATTTGTAATATAAAAAGAATAAAGGAAGAGTTTATTAATGCATGTTCAAAAATAAAGGTTGCAGAAACTAGTTTGGAAGTTCCTATTATGGTTTTACAACATCCAAATGAGGAAATTGATTTGTATAAAGAGTTTTTAAAATACAAGGTACTTACAGAGTCGGGCGAAGATTTCATAGCAATGGGAAAAAATGCTGTAAGATTAAGAATTCCTGAGAATATAGAAGAATTACTTAATGCTGTAAAAGCTATTGAAAAATATATATAAATATTAAAATAGAATTTTAAGGAGAGTGATGGTATGTCAAAAAAAATATTCAGAAATGAATTATCTAAATTAATACCTTATGTTCCGGGAAAACCAATAGAAGAAGTAAAAAAGGAACTAGGGATAGAAGAAATAGAGAAACTGGCATCTAATGAAAATCCGTTAGGGCCATCTCTTAAAGCTATTGAAGCAATAAAAAAAGAAATTGAAAATATCCATATATATCCTGATGCTTCTGCAATGGAATTAAGAAAGGAAATTGCTAAAGAGTATGATTTAAGCTATGAAAATGTAGTAGTAGGCAATGGAGGAGAGCAGGTTTTACAAATGATTGCTCAAACCTTTATTAATGAAGGTGATGAAGCAATTATGGCTGCCACTACTTTTGGATTATATAGTACTAGTATTTTACATATGGGGGGAGTTCCGATAAAGTTGCCACTAAAAGATTATAAACATGATTTTGAAGGATTCGTCAGTAAATTAACTGAAAAGACGAAGCTAATTTATGTTTGTAATCCTAACAATCCAACTGGTAATATTATGACTAAGGATGAAGTTGATTATTTAATTGCAAATGTTCCAGAAGATGTTGTTATAGTATTTGATGAAGCTTATTACGATTATGCTAAGATAAATCAAGACTATCCAGAAACATTGAGTATATTGAAAAAAAGACCAAACACAATAATCTTAAGAACCTTTTCAAAAGTAGCAGGAATTGCAGCAGTTAGGGTAGGATTTGTACTAACTTCAAAGGAAATAGCTATTGAGATGAGTAAAGTAAAAGGTGTTTTTAATGTTAATAAGCTTGCTCAAACAGCAGCTAGGGGTGCTTTAAAGGATAAAGAACATATAGAAAAAACCGTTGAACTTAACTACAAGTCATTGGCTATAATGGAAGAATACTTTAATGAAATGGGTTTAGAATATATTAAGTCTAATTCAAACTTTGTGTTTATAAATGTAAATATGGATTCAAGGGTTATATTTCAAAATCTTATGGAAAAAGGAATATTAATTAGACCTGGATATTTATGGAACTGGGACAATTGGATAAGAGTTAGTACAGGAACTATACAGCAAACCGAGAAGTTTTTAGAAAAACTTCATAATGTATTGAATAAAGACTAACAAGATTTTTTATTTATTTGTACATGAAAAATATATAAATAACATTTGTTGTCTAAAAAATGCAAACCCTATGAAACTATATAAATATTTCATAGGGTTTATGTTTGTGTAAATAAAATTTTAATTAATACAACATTATATTAGTATATTTTATTGACTTTATAATCCTATTTCTATGCTCTCTTCCATATATTGATGGTGATTGTATAAATATGTAGACACGAAAATCTAAACACTGTAAAATATATTTAATGAAGGAAATAAGTATATACAAATGGCAAAAGGTAATAAAATAAGAAAGCACAAAGAATAAGGGAAGGGGAAAAAATGGATAATAGTGTAATTATAAAGTATTTATATTCATTGCTTATAAATAAAAATGTTGAAGTTCAAAATAGAAATTATATTGATGTAATCAAAGACTGTTTTTATCTGGAAACTGACCATATTGAACAACAATGCTATATATTTTTAATGGATATTAATAAAACAATTATTGCTACTTATGATTATGAAGGCAATAGAAGATTAGATGATTTTGTAAATAAAAGTATTGATTTACAGTTTGATGAAACATTACAGCAGATAAAATTAACAAAGACATTTAAATTAGGGGATAAAGAACATAGTGTATATTTGTATTTATATAAAACATCTAACTTCAACAATTCACATTATTATTTGTACGTGCTAACACAGGATGAAAATAACCTAAAGTATAATGAGTTATTAGAAAAGATCAATCGATATATGGAAAAGTCTATACAATTGATTAATAAGTATAGTAATCACAATAATTTATTGATGAGGGCATTAGATGCAGTAAATGATGGAATATCTTTGTGCGATAAAGATGGATATATAGTATATGCCAATGATGCATGTTGCAATATTATAGAAACTAATAAAGAAAAATTACATAATAAATATATAGGCAATATTTCAAAGGAAAAACCTATGCTTCTTCAAATTCTAGAAAATAAAAATAGTATTATTGATGTAGAATATTATTTAAGAATTGAAGAAAAAGCAATACACTTAATCAATTCGGCATATCCTATATTTAATGATAAAGGAGACATTATAGGAGCTATTGATATATTTAGAGGTATCGAACGAACTAAAAAGCTTGCTAATACTATTGCTGGTTATCAAGCGTTTTTCACATTCAGTGATATCATAGGTCAGAGTAGAAAAATAAAAGAAAACATAAACTTAGCAAAGGTTTTTGCCAAAACTAATGAAAATATTTTAATACTTGGAGAAAGTGGTACAGGAAAAGAATTGTTTGCTCAATCTATTCATAATTACAGCAATAGAAGGGAGAAACCTTTTATTGCATTAAATTGTGCAAATTTCCCAAATGAATTAATAGATAGTGAATTATTTGGATATGAGGAAGGAGCTTTTACTGGAGCAAGAAAGGGAGGCAAGCTTGGGAAATTTGAACTGGCAAATGGAGGTACATTATTTCTTGATGAATTAGGAGAAATGGAAATTCATCTTCAAGCAAAGCTTTTACGTGTTCTTGAGACAATGTGTATCAATAGAATTGGTGGGAACAAACCAATTAGAGTTGATGTAAGGATTATTGCTGCTACTAATAGAGAACTAGAAAAGCTGGTGAAAGAGGGTAAATTTAGAAAAGATTTATATTATAGATTAAAGGTTCTTTGTCTAGAGATACCTCTTTTAAGGGAAAGAGATAATGATATTTTATTACTTTCAGACTATTTTATTAAAAAATTACAGAAAAAAATAAATAGAAATATAAGCGGTATGAGTGATGAAGCTAAAGAAATGCTTATGAGATATACGTGGCCAGGAAATATAAGAGAGCTTGAAAATACTATATCAAGGTTATTATATGTTTGTAATAGTGATTATATAACAGCAAAAGATTTAAAGAGGGCTGGTTTAAAAGAACCGGAATATGAACAAATTATAAAAAAAGATTCAATTAAAATTAATAAGGAAATTATACTAGATATTTTAAAATCAACAGGTGGAAATAAAAAAAGAGCAGCAGAAATATTAGGTGTTTCGAGACCTACTTTTTATAAACTATTAAAAAAATATGAATAATATTAATTAATGTTAACAATTTTACATGTAAAATTGTTAACACATAAGTTAGAATATATAATTATAGTCTTGTTTATATGAGACATTATGATAGAATTTAGAAAAATAAAATTTTATGAAAAGAATAATAATTAAAATATAAAAGGAGTTAA
>NZ_DATIRC010000026.1:0-2966 GCF_035470145.1 Romboutsia sp. | reverse complement strand
ACATTGATTTACTAATATCCCATTCTCACTAAGCAGATTATAACAGCATGTATAAAATTCCATAGTAAACAGTCCTTCTCCTGGACCAATAGGATCTGTAGAATCTACGATAATCAAATCATATTTTTCTTTTGATCTTCTAACAAATTCAATTCCATCTTCAAAAAATAGTTGGACTCTCTTATCCTCTAATTTACTTGCAGTAAGAGGAAGATACTTTTGGCAAGCTTGAACTACCATACGGTCAATTTCTACCATATCAATTTTTTCAATTCCTGTGTATCGAGTGAGTTCTCTAACTGTTCCTCCATCTCCACCACCAATTACAAGAACCTTCTTAATATCTGGATTTGTGGACATAGGTACATGTACGATCATATCATGATAAATAAATTCATCCTTAGATGTAAGCATAACAATACCATCAATAATTAAAAATCTTCCCATTTCATTACTATCAAATATATCTATTTGCTGATAAAGACTTTTTCCTGTGAAAAGATGTTCCTTTACCTTAATAGAAAATCGAATGTTTTCTGTTTGCTGTTGAGTATACCAAAGCTCCATTTTTATACCACCTTAATAAATTTATTATATAATTTGTATTAGAAACGATGATTAAATTTTTATTAGTACTATGACTGCTAAGTTATAGTCTCTTTTAGATATTTATTCCATTTTGTAAAAAGAAATACCTGCTTAATAAAAAACATAAACTAATATAAAAAATGATTTTCATTTCCTAATCTACCTAAAAGAACAAACAGTCCAGAAGCTTGTGGGCTTAGACACTTAGCACTAGAAGTAAATGATATAGAACAAGCAGTAAAAGAACTAGAAAGTATGGGTATAGAAGTAGAACCTATAAGAGTAGATGAATTTACATCTAAAAAATTTACATTTTTTAAAGATCCAGATGATTTGCCTTTAGAGTTATATCAAGCCTAATCTTTTAATCTTATTAGATATATAACTCTCTATAATGTTAAGTCTTGTTAGCTAGAGAAAATAAAGGATTATTAGTTTATGTATAATATATAAAAGTATTAAGAAAACTATAATAGATTACTTAATAATCAATAGCTAAAATTTAGGAGGCATAAAAATGACAAAAAAACCAGCAAATCCAAATGCTAAAGCAGCATTAAATCAAATGAAATTAGAAATAGCAAATGAATTAGGTGTTCCTAGCAATAATATGTATGGTTCAAATAAGAGTGCTTATGAAAACGGAGTTTTAGGTGGTAGAGTTGGTGGACAGATGAGTAAAAGATTAGTTGAAATGGGACAAGAACAATTAATTAAACAATATAATAGTAAAAATAGATAATAACTATTACAAAATATGCATTTATAACTTAAGCGAGGAAAATAAACAAATAGATACCACGGGCGTATTAGCTAGTGGTATCTATTTTTAAGTGATTAAAAAAATCCATACAAAACAACTCATTGAACTATCATAAATGCTAATTTTAAAACTATACTATTAATAGCCAAGAAAAATAAATCTAAAGTTAAAAATGTTGTAGATAGAAATAAATCTATAAGTGAGGTGTTTTTTATGGGAACATATGATAGTGTAAGCACTGGGATGAAAGGTTTTGATCAAACTATTGACATGTTACGCTTAGGGGATAATGTTGTGTGGCAAGTTAATTCAATTGAAGATTATAAATATGTAGTTCAGTCTTATGTTGAGCAAGCAAAACTTGATAAGCGAAACATAATTTATATAAGATTCGGTCAACATGAACCTATTGTCAATAATTTAGATGGAGTTAAAGTCTATGAATTAGACCCATACCTTGGTTTTGAAGATTTCACAACAACAGTTCATAACATAATCAAAAATGAAGGATTTAAAGTATTCTATATATTTGATAGTCTAACCGAGTTGCAACAATGTTGGTATTCAGATCTTATGACAACTAATTTTTTTAAGGTAACTTGCCCTTATATTTATCAGTTTAATTCTATAGCATATTTTACAGTAATGAGAAATGCGCATACCTATGATACAATTGCCGGAATCAGAGAGACAACTCAGCTTTTGTTAGATGTTTACAAAGTAGAAGAAGTTTTTTATATCCATCCCCTAAAAGTGTCTGGCCGCTACTCTCCAACTATGTTTTTTCCTCATAAAATAATAGGTGATACTGCCATTTCAATTACATCAAGTGCTGATGCTGCACAATTATTCTCTAAATTTAATTGGAGCAGCAAAAGACTTGGCTATTGGAGAATAACATATAATAAAGCCAAAAATGCTCTAAATGAAGATTTTGAAACTAGAGAAAAAATGAAAGAGCTTCTTATCACTATTTTAGTTGGTGCTAATTCTAAAATTCACGATATGTGTATGAAATATTTTGACCTTTCTGATGTTGTACAAATTGCTTCTCGTGAAATTGGAACAGGATTAATAGGTGGTAAAAGTATAGGTATGCTTTTAGCTACTAGAATTATTACAAAAGTAGAGGAATATAAAGAATATTTTACTCCTTTACTAGAACCTCACGACTCTTTTTATATAGGTGCGGATGTTTTCTATTCTTATATAGTTGAAAATGATATGTGGGATCTTAGAATCAAACAAAAAACCGAAGAAGGATATTTTAAACATGCATATGAGCTTAAGAAAAGATTAGGATCAGGATGTTTCTCAAGAATGAATAAAGACCAGTTTATGCATATGCTTGAATACTACGGTCAATCACCTATTATAGTTAGATCCAGTTCATTACTTGAAGATAACTTTGGGAATGCTTTTGCGGGTAAATATGAAAGCGTATTTTGTGCAAACCAGGGAACCCCAGAAGAAAGACTTCAAGCTTTTGAAGATGCAATTCGTACTGTCTATGCAAGTACTATGAATGATGATGCTCTTAACTATAGAAAACTTAGAGGACTAGATAAACGTGACGAACAAATGGCTATATTGGTGCAAAGGGTATCTGGGGATT
>NZ_DATIRC010000025.1:0-7552 GCF_035470145.1 Romboutsia sp. | reverse complement strand
TGGTATAATGGCCCAAGGCTTCATTTTGAAGAGGTTGTTTATTAGGAGGGGTATTTGTGTATGAGGATTTTAGGTTAGAGGATATTGGTGATGACTTGGTGGCTGTGGCACATTTTATGGGGATAGATTTGTTTGTTGAGTTTTGTGAAAAGTTTGGTGGTGAGTGTTTGTATTTCCCGGGTAAGAAGAGTTTATTAAGACCTAGTAGGAATAGGGAGATTAGGAAGTTATATGATGGATACAATTATGAGGAACTTGCTAGGAGATTTGGGATTAGTGTTACTCAGGTTAGGAATGTGGTTAGATGAGGCTCGTCTTCACCATTGAAATTGGCGACGGTATTGGAAAATCCAGTACCGTCGTTTTCAGTTTTTGTAAATTTAGAATTATAAATAGTGAACCGTTAAAGCCATATATAGTGTTTGCTCTAATATTTTACTAGAATAATTTTCAATCAATATTGAAAAACTACTACAGGGTAAAATAAAGAACAAAGTAAACAGCTTTTCAGTTTATTATTGGAGGTATGATTATGGATAAAAGAGAGTTTGTAATAGAATCACAATCTGAGATAGAAAGAGAGTTAATATCCAAACCTGATATTAGCAATCTTCAAAATTGTATACAGGATGTAAAAGACGCAACTTTAGACAGTGATAGTGGTCCGACAGATCCCACTGATTATAATCAACTATTAAAAAGATTAAAAGCTTGCGAACAAACACTTCCTCCTCTTTATCGTAAGGCAGTGTTTGATCCGTATATTAATAATCTTGAAAAGATTGGAAAAGAAGAGTTTGATAAGATACTTGCACTTGATCCAAGGAAAGAGAGATTGGGTGGTTTAATTTTTGATATTGCTCATGCTATTCTACAGAATGGTGAAGGATATAACAAAAAGGCTACAGATGCTTTTCAAGAAGTTGTTTGCGATTTAATTGATGGTTTTATAAGTGCAGAAGATAGAAAAAATGTAAAACCACCAGATAAGAGTGTCATTGCTCCTCTTGTTAAGTGGGGCAATCCTTTACATGGTCCATATACATGGACAATAGGGGCTACTTCGATTTTAGAGGTAGAGACAGCGATTGTAAATCTTCCACCAGCTAATGCTAAATATGGTCTACTTGCTTGGGCTGCGCTAGCTCATGAAACTGTAGGTCATGATATTTTGCATGCTGATACTGGACTTTTAACAGAACTAAAATATGCTGTTTGGAATGCTCTAACAGAACAAAATATAGGAAGTGGCTTACCTGAATATTGGGCTTCTAGAATTGATGAAACTGCTTCTGATGTTTTAGGAATACTTAATATAGGACCAGCAGCGGGAATAGGGTTGATTGGTTATTTTCGTGGCTTAAATTATGCTTTTACAGGAAAGCCAGTACTTAGAAATATTGGTCCTCAAAATGATTATCATCCAGCAGACATTATAAGAGGCTATTTGGCTGCTTCTGCAGTAAGATTACTTAATTTCAAAGGTGCAAAGGAGTGGGCACAAATTATTGAAGATGAAACTAATAAAGATCTTTCAACTATTCGCTTGGCGGGAACAGTAGTAAGCGTTGAGGAGGCACGTGAATCTGCCAGAATTGTTGCATCTACAATAATGCGTACAAAGTTGAAGAGTCTAGAAAATCATCAATTAGATCAGATTCAAAATTGGTATGATGATGACGAAAATATTGCCAATCAGTTAAGATCTTACTTAAGTACCACAACTCCATTGCCAATTACTTATGCTTCAGGAGTATATGCAGCTCACGTAGTTGCTGCAGCTGTTGTAGAAGCAACTTCAAAAGATGCTGATATATCTTTTATTTTTGAACGAATGTTAGATATTTTAAAGACAATGCATGATGCCAATCCAACATGGGCAAATTTCTATATAGAACATCCGGGAGATATTGTACCGCGTAAAGTTTATTTAAATTTTGTTCAATAAAAAACTTTATTATAAAGTATCAAAAAAGTTATTTTAAACTTAATTAAGTCAAGCTAAATTGTAATCTATATTGGAAATATTTTAATACTTTTAAAATCACTTGCCAAATTTAAAATAAATTTAAATAGGAGCGTTTTTTATGGAATATAAAGAAGATTTTCTTGGCCAAGATTTTCTTATCAAGTTACCTAAACTTGTTAATGAAACAAAAGACAGTGCTTTAAATAACGGTAAAGTATATGGTTTTACACACTATTCTCTTGTAATGAATGAAGAAACAAAATGTGCTATATACACTGCACATAATATAGATCAAAGCACAAGAAAATATGGATTAAAAAGAAGAAGATGGTGGTTTGATGAACGTATAGGAAGAGAGAATCAAGTGGGCGATGAAGTATATAAAGAACTTGATTATGCTGATGAATGGGATCGTGGGCATTTGGTTAGGAGGTTAGCAATTAATTGGGGTGATAGAGAAATAGCAAAACAAGCTAATTATGATTCTTTTTGTTTTGCCAATGCTTCCATACAACATGAAAATTTTAATCAAGATGAATGGTTGGCATTAGAAGATTATATTTTAAATTTTTCAGAAGATAATAATGATAAATTAAATGTATTCACAGGTCCTTTATATACAAAAAATGATCGTTGCTTAGGAAATGCAAAAATTCCTTCTGCCTTTTGGAAAATAATTTTTTTTGTTGATAAAAATCATAAATTACAATCTAGAGCATTTCTTATGAAACAAGACCCTTTTTGGTTTGATAAAGATGGTTCAAAATTTTTGAATTTAAAGAGATATCAAGTTACAATAAATGAAATAAGCAGATTGACAGGTATAGAATGGGAGGATTATATCTATGATACTAATCCTTTATTCTATTATGAATATGATATTACTAGAGAACATGGAATAGAAACACCTGAAAGAATTTTAATTACATCAGTTGATGATATAGTTATTGAACGTGAATTTTATCCAGTTGACTAATTTTTTTAGAAATATGTTATGATGGATACAATTATGAGGAACTTGTTAGAATGTTTGGGATTAGTATTACTCAGGTTAGGAATGTGGTTAGGGGTATGTGATTGTCTCTACTATTGAAATTCATAAAAAGGTATTGGTATAAAAGTAATATCTTTTTTGTTTAGTATAAGTAGCAATGAACCGTATCACAAGTAATGGATAAAAGTAGCCTTAATCATTTAAATTAAGTGATTAGGGCTACTTTCATATAAAAAAACAATGCAATAATGTTGACTAGGAAACAAAAATATAATAAAATATTGTTAACTTGGAAACAAAGGGGGGCATATTATGATAGATATAAGTCTTAAATTAGAAAGAACTAATAATGTATGGAATTGGTTGAAATCTCAAGAAAATAAGTTGATTTCAGCAGGTCATATAGGAACTCATATAGATGTTTATAACAAAAGTGAAATACCAGAAAACTATATTAAATCAAGAGGTGTAATAATAGATTGCAGTAATTATAGATTAGATGAAGAGATATGTATGGAGTGTATACAAGGTAAAGAAATTAATAATGGTGATTTCATTATTTTTAAGACTAATATAGGAGAAAAATATCCTTATGGAAGTGATATTTATATAAAGAATCATCATCAGTTAAGCTTGGAGTTAATAGACTATCTAATAAATAAAAAAGTTCATTTTATAGGTATCGATTGTGCAGGAATAAGAAGAGGAAAGGAACACTTTGAAGCTGATATAAAATGCGAAAATAATAATGTTTATGTAGTTGAAAATTTGGACTTATCTCAAGTTACTTATTATGAAAAAGAAATAAGTGTGTATACTATATGGATAAACAATCCTATTGTAACAGGATTAGCTACAAGAGTTTTAATTTATTTTATGGAGGAGTAATATGAATAATGATAAACTATTAAAAAAAACTATAGAAATTGTAGAATTATTTGAGTTGTTTAATAAAGTTAATTTTCAAGATATGTATAATGGACTGAACATAAATGAGGTTCACTCAATTGATTTTATAGGAAACAACAGTAATCCTAAACTTACTGATATAGCTAACTTCTTAAATATAACAAGAGGTGGAGCAACAAAAATAACTAAGAGACTAATAAATGAAGGGTATATTCAAGATTATAAATTATATGAAAATAAAAAAGAAAAATATTTTAAGCTGACAACGATAGGAAATGATATTTTTAATAAGCATAAATTAATACATGAAGAAAGTATCAGAAAAGATTCTAGAATATTTTCTGAGCTTAGTAAGGAAGAAAAAATAATAGCATTTAAATTCTTAGATATTTTGGAAAATGATTTAATTAATAAGTTAAAGAGTAACAAAGTATAAACTTATTATGGAATAGATTAAACTTATAGAATAAAAATTATAATTTAAAACGTGCTACGTTGGAGTAGTTACGGAGAACCGTACCATAAATAAAGGAGGTTTTTTGTGAATTAAAATAAACTTTAAAATATTATAACTAATAGGTTAATATGTAGGAAATAGAAAAGGTAGAGTATGGATAAAGATGTATTAAAAAATTAAGATTATTATATAGTTGACATATCAATTACTTATCAGTATAATGAATTAGTTGATATATCAATTATTTATTAATATAATAATGGATGTATTTTTAGCAATGTTAGAGATATATAGGAGGCATTAAGATGGATTATGATTTTAACGAGAGTATTGGATGGCATATATACCAAGCAAGAGTATTAATGAAAAACAAGTTGCATAGAAAACTTAAGCAATTTGCAATTACTGCAGAGCAATGGAGTGTTTTAATGACACTACATATGAAAGAAGGATATAACCAAAAGGAATTAGCAGAAAAATGTTTGAAAGATAGAGCGGCACTTACAAGAATTCTTGATATACTTGAAAAAAAAGAATTGATTGAAAGACAAAAATCACTTACTGATAGACGAGAATATCTAATTTATATTACTGATAAAGGACATAAATTATATGATGATATATTACCAGTAATAATTAAAAATGCAGAAGAAAATGTGGTGCAATTTAGTAATGAAGAAGTAGAACAACTTCAATACTTATTAAAAAAGTTAAATTCAAATTTAGAGTAACCTTCAATTAATATAACATATATAGAAAGTTAAAAATTCGTAGTGTAAAGTTAAGAGAAAATGTAATAAATTTTTCTTAAGTAATAATGATAAGATATTTCTATTAACTAATAGCTCTTAACTTTTCCTTTAATATTTTATTAAAATTTTTTGGAAAAATGATTGATATATCAATTAATGACATATCATTGAATATTTTTATTTAAAACTTTCTATGGTGTTATAATATCTAGCATTGTTATAGGTCTAAATAAATATAAAATAAGAAAAATGGAGGATCGTATGAGTAAAATCTCAAATAAAAAAGTTAGATCAAGATATATTACTGTATTTGCTACATTTTTAGCATTTATGGGAATTGGAGTTGTAGATCCAATATTACCTACAATTGCAAAACATATAGGGGCAAGTCATTGGCAAATCGAGATGCTTTTTACAGCTTATATTTTAACTATGGCGATTATGATGATTCCATCAGGAATTTTAGCTACTAAATTAGGAGATAAAAAAATGATGTGTATTGGACTTGGAATAGTAACGATATTTTCTTTGTTATGTGCTGTTTCAAATGGAATTTCACAACTGTCTATTTTCCGTGCAGGATGGGGATTTGGAAACTCTATGTTTTTTGCAACAGCGATGATGTTATTAATTGCATTTAGTGATGATGCAAATCGTGCAATAGGATTATATGAAGCTGCAATAGGACTTGGAATGGCAGGAGGACCTTTACTAGGAGGAATATTAGGTGGTTATTCTTGGAGATATCCTTTTATAGCAACTAGTTGTCTTATTTTTATTGCTTTCATATTAGTTAAATTCTTGGTTTACCAACCAGAAGTAAAAACAAAAAGGAAGGCTATAGGTGGAAAAGAACTTATAAACTTAATTAAGTTTCCACCGTTTATTAAAGTAGCGATGGCCTCAATGTGTTATTTTTATGGATTTTTTGTAATATTAGCATATTCACCACTTGTTATAAAATTATCGCCTATTAAATTAGGTTTTGTGTTTTTTGGATGGGGATTGATGCTTGCGTATGGTTCAGCAGTTCTTTCTCATCGTTTAGAGAAAAAATTTCAGCCTTCAGTTATATTACCTTGGAGTTTAGTTATATTTATGATTTTTCTAGGAGGTTTATATTTTACTAATAGTTTAGAAATAAGAATTGCACTGGTAGTTTTAAGTGGTTTAGTTTCAGGATTAAACAATGCTTTATTTACAAGTCATGTTATGGAGGTATCACCTTACGAAAGAGGAATTACTTCGGGTGCATATAATTTTGTACGTTGGCTTGGAGCTGCTATAGCACCAGTATTATCAGGAGTTATAGGACATGCCTTTTCAAGTAATATTCCATTTGCTTTAGCTAGTGTTGTTATGTTAGTAGGAATATTTTTAGTTGCTGGAAAACATAAACAAGAAATAGAATTAGAAAAAGTAGCAGAGTTATAATAAGGGGTATTTGAAAAGGAACTGATAAAAATCAGTTCCTTTTTTGGTTACTTTATATGTAGGATATTTTTGGATAGTTCGTTTATACTATCTGTTAAGCTTGCTAGCTTTCCTTCTATTCTTATCAATAGATACATTGATATGGCTATTGGAAATCCTACGTTAGCTATTAGAGTTTGTAAACTTGAATCCATAGGCTATTTTTATACTGCTAAGTCAAATTCTGTAGTATCTGTTTGTACTATTTTTGCTTCAACTAATTCTGTTAGTGCAGATCCTTCTGGTGCAAATATATCATTTGCTATGATAAGGTTCATAACAGCTAAGATTTCTGATTCTGTTACATCAGGTCTTGGGTTATCTATTGATATAGATACCTTTTTATCACTTGAAGTTTTAAAAGTCATTAATAATTTTGTTTTTATTTCCATGGTTTTTAGTCTCCTTTTATTTTATATATTTATTTAAATACTATATCATTGGTGCTATGATTGAAGCGAATTTTATGCTGATATTGTTGTGTTGTCTATTTTTGCTACTTCTATTAATATGTGTTCTTGTAGTGATGCCATTGCATCTGCAACTATGTATACTTTTTCATCTGTTGCATCTGGTCTTACTTTTGAGTATGTTCTACTTTTTACTATTGTTTTTCCATTTTCGTCCTTTCCACAGTCGAATCTCATTTTCAAGCTTGATGGATTTTTTGTTGGTATTACTGCCATTTTTAAATTCCCCCTTTTAATTTTTTTAGCAAGTTTGTCTTGCTTATATTTATATAGTACTAGGGGTTATGGATATGTAGTTATAACATAGGTGTACAACTTATGTATCTGAGTGAATACGAAGATATAGAAAATATTTTCTTGGAAATTTTGTTTTTTAATAAGTAAGATTATATTAAGAATTAAGGTTGATGAAATTTTTATAGGAGGGTATTTTATGAAGTTAGAAATAAAAGATGTTGGTGATAAGTTAGAAGTTTTATTTGAGATTGTTGGGCAGGAGAATTTTTTAGAAATTGCTAGGATGTATGG
>NZ_DATIRC010000024.1:0-1547 GCF_035470145.1 Romboutsia sp. | reverse complement strand
ATTAGAATAAATATCTACATATCCTAGACTTGCGTCTGCTCCTTGTTTCTTATTAAATTTACGTTGCAAGCTATATGTTGTATTTGCTTTTAATTGCATTTTTATATAAGCATGTTTATATGTTCCAGCAACATCATTTTTAACGGTAAATTTTCCACCACTTCCTACAATAGCATTTGCATTAGAATTTGTTACAGTACTTGGATTTAATAAGTTCGAATTACATGATGAAACTACTAATTCATTTGTTCCATCTCCTACGTTTGCAAGTCCTTCAAAGTAGCCGTTTGGTGGATTTTGTGTGTAGTCACCTTCAAGTATAACTATTTTTCTTGATATTTTAGATATTGAACTGGCATTGGCACTCTGACAAGCAAATCTTATATTAGGAGTATTTTCAGTAGTTGGAGTTAACGCAAAAATGTTTAATCCTTTTACCAAGGTTTTTGAGCTACTATTTTGATCTGAGCCGCTAGCACTTTCTAAAAAACAAGCAAAACTTGGGTGGGTATTTTCTATAACATCAACTATAAATGTATATTTTTTACCAACTTCAAAATTAAAAGTCATGGCACTTCTAGTAAAAGAATAAGCAGTAGGATTAGTAAAAGTTACATAGTCAACATCTGTTACGATTGCATCAGTTCCACCTGCTTTAAAGAATGTATCTTTCCATTTATTAACTAAAGTCCTACCCTCTAACTTAATATCACTCAAAAATCCGTTACTAGTTTCTTCAATTACTGTAAATCCTACACCATCATCAACCACAGTTGAAGTTGTAGCATCTTCAAGCTTTTTAACTCTCTCTAAATCCTTATCAACCATATCAAGATGCGCATTGATACTGTTTACACTTGCTCCTACACTCTTTGGTACATCACATTTTATAGTTGGCTCTATCTCGCAAAGTGATAGAATGTTAGTTTTATTAGCAAATGTACGTAGGGCAATTTGTTGATTGTCTGATAGTGGTATATATTGAGGTGTTGCATATAATAGGAATAACCTTTTGCCGATAACACTTTGTTTAGCAGTTTCAAGTGTTGTACCCTTCGCAATTACTAAGGCAATATTGGTATTATTTTCATATACTAAGCCAATAGAACTTACATTATCGACAACTTCGGAAGTCCTTGTTTTATATCCTTCTAAATACATTTTTGTAGATGTTGGATTTGTTCTTATATAGCTTTTTTTATTTATCGTTAAAACGTCAACATTTACCAATGAGGTTACAAGACCAAATACAAAACTATCATCTATAACCTCACTGCATATATTTTTTTCTATATCCCAAATATCATCAGATGCTTGCACAATTCTATCAGCTACATCGCTAACTTTTTCAATTTGACAAGGACTTAAAATAGTTATTTGATGATGTTGTGGATCTTCATAAGTTTTAGCACCAGTTCCAACTTCTACCTGAAACTTAGCATTAAGATTATTTTGAACTAATGTTGTTGACGTTCTAAATCTAAGATACTTTGCATTTGAAGGTATAGAAGTAATTGAACTCATAGAAATAAATACTTTTTCACTAT
>NZ_DATIRC010000023.1:0-4569 GCF_035470145.1 Romboutsia sp. | reverse complement strand
CATAGGTTATGCAATGTTTAAGAATTCAAAAATAAAGACTGCTGACGAAATCCGTGGTACTCAATCAGAAGATCAAGCTCAAGTAGCTTAATATACAAAAGAACGTAGAAATATCTACGTTCTTTTTTTATACAAATTATACACCCTATAATCTTAACTTCTTAAGTTAGGATTGTAGGGTATATATGTTATCTATTTTACTATAAATTAAAAAGCAGATAACATAAGTTATCTGCTTATATTGGTGCGGATGAAGGGAGTCGAACCCCCACGCCAAAGGCGCCAGATCCTAAGTCTGGTGCGTCTGCCAATTCCGCCACATCCGCAAATCTTTACTACTCTTTAATTGTACTACCGTTTCAATATATTAGCAATATATATTTTAAATAATCTAAATATTTTTAGTAATACAATTCTAAGGATTTACCTTACTACCTTCCTTGTTAGTGTACCTATACCTATACCCATCATAATAACACCTATAAGTATTTCAAAATCTGCCAACCTATAAGCTATTTCTGTTGGTTTTGCATTATTAACTCCAACGCCGCCAAACATGCCTACACTTAAATTAATAACTTCATTAAAATCTTTTATAAATTGTCTTAAGTTCCAAGTATTCATATTTGATAATGTGTACTTAATTACTTCGCCATTTAAATCAATACCTATTAATAAATATAAGATTGAAAATATAAATATAATTCCTAAAGAAAATAATATACAAAACATAGGCCTTTCTCCATATCCACATGATAACCAAGATATATATGAACCTATTTTAGGTATCAATTTTACACATTTTCTTTCTGTACACTTACCTAAATAATAATATTCTCCAAAATTATTATTCAAGCTATTTTCTTTAAATTTATCTGCTAAAGTTTCATATGTCATATATATACCTTCATATTCTTGTTTGTCTTTAACTCTTGGAGTAATCTTATCAAAGAATGTTTTTTCATCAAATTTAGTTTTGTACTTGTCATTAAATTGTATATTTACTATATATGTTTTAAATGTTTTAAATGTTGAAAAATCACAATCAATAATATCAACCATATTTAATTCACAATTTGTAATAATTGCACTTCTCATATCACTAAGTTCAAAGCATGTATTTTCAATCTTACTATTTTCAAAAATAATAAATGATAAATCACAACTTAAAAATTTAGCATATATATTACAATTATAAAAACTACATCCCAAATTATCCTTTTTATTTAATGAAGGTAATTTCTCACTATCTTCTTTTAAAAATATACAATTTTCAAATACAACCCCTCCACCATTGAAACTACAATCTTCAAATAAACAAGCAACAAATCTACATTCTTTAAATTTTACATTTCTAAAACTACATCCTATAAATTTAGCACAAACTATATCTTCATTACTTATTTCATGAAAACTTTCTTCATCTAATATTCCCTTTTTACCTATTAGTTGATCTAATATTTTAGTATAACTATATTCCGAATTAGGAGTATAATCACTTAGCTCGATTTTATGCTTTATTATATCATTATATAATTTTTCATTATTTTTCTTTCTTTCTTCTAATTGCTGTTTTAATACAACCTTTTCTTCTTTAAAATTTATATATGCCATAGCACAACTCCTTTTACTTACAATAATATATGTAAAAAACAAACGTAACAATAAATTGTTACGTTCATTTTATATATATTATTTTCTTTTTTTATTTTAATTATGCTATGTTTAATTTCATCTTTAACATTTATTAGTTAATATTTTGAGCAATCTCACATACTTCTTCTTCATCAACTTTCTTACCAAATATCTGAACGCCTACAAATATTACAACTAAAGCAAGTGGTAAAACTAAATAAACTGGTAATCCAAGCCCTGCTGGTATATATCCAAATAATATAGTTATGCTAGCTACAAATAATGAGTATGGCATTTGTGTTTTAACATGATCTATATGATCACATCCAGCCCCCATTGAAGATAATATCGTTGTATCTGATATAGGCGAGCAATGATCCCCAAATATAGCTCCTGTTAATACAGCACTTGTACTTACTATTATAAATGACATTTCTGGATTTATTGAATGAGCTAGCGGAACTGCAAGCGGCATAAGTATTCCCATCGTTCCATAAGCTGTACCTGTTGCAAATGATATAACTGCTCCTAATATAAATATTATACTAGGTAGTAAAAATCCTGGTAATGAACTCGATAATAATGTAACTAAGTATTTAGCTGTTCCTAATTCTTTTATAACTGAACTTAATGACCAAGCAAGTATTAATATAACTCCTGTTATTAATAAACCTTTCATGCCATCTATCCAAACTTCTATAGCTTCTGATATAGTAAATATTTTCTTTCCAACTGCCATAGAAATACCAATTATACTTGCAAATAATGCCGACTGGAATAAAGCTACTGAAGCATCCGATGCACTGAAAGCTTCTTTTATTGCTTCAAATGAGTATGGTGAATTTATAAATAATTGTATTAAATTTTGATCTTCTCCACCCATTATTCCAGAGTATCCACTGTAATAGAAACATACTAAAGCTGCTACTATTAATGTTCCTATAGGTATTATTGCATTCCATACACTTAAAGTTACACCTTCTTTGGGCTCTAAATCTGAGTGTTCTTTAAGTTTATCTAACTCTATTTCTGAATTATTATTTTTAGCTTCTTTAGCTCTTAATTCCGCTTCTCTCATTGGTCCAAAATCTTTTGCTAGTAATGTAGTTATTACTATAAATGCTAATATTAATATATTGTAAAATCTAAATGGTATAGTATTTAAAAATATTCCAAAGGCATCAGCTTCTACTCCTATTCCTGTAAAAGCATCATTTATAAGCCCTACTTCAAGTCCTATCCATGTAGATATTATTGCAAGCCCTGCTATTGGTGCTGCTGTAGCATCTATTATAAATGCTAATTTTTCTCTTGATATTTTCATTTTATCTGCAACTGGTCTCATTATAGGCCCTACTATTAATGCATTAGCGTAATCATCAAAGAATACTAATAATCCTAAAAACCAAGTTATAAGCTGTGTTCCTTTCGCACTTTTTGCTTTTTTTGCAAGTACTTCTGCTATGGCTTTTGCACCACCCATTTTAGCAACAAGGTTTATTACTCCACCTATTGCTAATACTTGAAGTATTATACCTGCATTCCATGGGTCTGCTAAAGAGTTTAACGCTCTATCTACTAAATCTAAAAATGCTTGTACTAAAGCACTAAATACATTACTTCCTGTAATATTAATTATAAAGCTTCCTGATAAAATCCCTAAAAATAATGAAACTACAACATTCTTAGTTATGAACGCTAATACTATTGCCACTATTGGTGGTATTAATGTTATCATTCCAAATTTTTGTGCGTTAATCGTTGCAGGGTCAACCTCCCCTGCAAATGCTAATGGTGCTGAAAGGACAATTAGCATAATTGTCATTAATGTTATTCTTAGATTTTTACTGTTCATAAAACATCCTCCTTAATTTTTTATATTATTTCTGTGAATATGGAGGGTACTAAAAAGAGCCTTGAGTTTACACTCAAGGCTCTGATATTATTTACATAAATTTAAAATTTGGATTAATCTAATGTACAACAAATTTTAAATACAATAGTACAATTTTATTATACTATCATGGATTATAATAATTCCTTAAATGTAGCTCCCCACAAAACAAGTTTGTGACAGTGATACATATATTTTATGTATCCCCAGATATATAACTTTAAAGCATCAGTTATAAACTTCGGCGATAGTTCCTTTCCTAGCAAGTCATTGTGCTTACCTCATTACTAGTACTGATAAATACCGCAGCCTCTACCCTATATTTTATTCACTTTTGTTTTACTTGTTTATGAGTATATATTATTAATCAATATTTTACAAGTAATTTTTTAATTTTTATTTTTTTAATAGTTATTATACTTTCTATATTGTTTTTTTAATTAATTAAGGCCATCATTGTTAAATACATTATTTTATAATGCTTTTATATAGATTGTGATATTTTTTATAAAGCATTTAGCCATATACACCTTTTTTTATTATTTACTTTTTTATTAAATTTTTGTATAATCTTACTATAAGAATTTCTTATCTTTACTAAATGATTATTTAAGGAGATTATTTTATGAGAAAGTATAATTACAAAGAAATGCAAATGATGTATGGAAAAATAAGTCCTTTTGAATTTAAGGATAAATTAATAGATTTAGCAAAATATAATGCCCATAATAAGAATATAAGTATACTTGATGCAGGTCGTGGAAATCCAAACTGGACTGCTGCTACTCCTAGAGAAGCCTTTTTTACATTTGGGCAATTTGCAGTTAATGAAACTCGTTTAAATTGGGATCTAGGTGATTTAGCTGGTATGCCTCAAAAAGACGGTATCGCAGATAGACTTTATAAATATATACAAAAAAATAGTAATATGCCTGGTGCTTCTCTTTTAAAAAGCATAATAGACTATGGTATAAATGAATTAAATTTTGATAGAGATGATTTTGTTCATGAACTGGCTGATGCTATAATTGGAGATAACT
>NZ_DATIRC010000022.1:0-19636 GCF_035470145.1 Romboutsia sp. | reverse complement strand
TACCTTCTCCAACTTCGAATCTTACGACTCTAACAACTTCTATTTCTTCTCCTACTTTTTTAGCAGTTTCAGCAACTAATTGCTTTATAGTTAAATCAGGGTTCTTAACGAAAGGTTGTTCTAATAAACAAACTTCTTTTAATTGTTTTTCTAATCTTCCTTTTATCATCTTCTCAACTATGTTAGCAGGCTTTCCTTCGTTTAAAGCTTGTTGAGTTAATATTTCTGTTTCGTGAGCTATGTATTCTTGGTCTACATCGTTTCTTGAAACGTACTTAGGATTCATAGCAGCTACTTGCATTGCTATATCTCTTCCCATAGCTATAACTTCTGCATCTCTTGCAGCAGTTTTCATTTCAACTAGTACACCTATTTTTCCACCACCGTGTATGTATCCAGCAACTTGTCCATCAGTAGTTACTTTAACGAATCTTCTTAAGTCTAACTTTTCTCCTATAGTAGCTATTCTGTTGTTTAATACTTCAGATAAAACTATTCCTTCAGCATGAGTTTCAGATAATAATCCAGCTACGTCTTCTTTGTCAGTAGCTAAAGCCATCTTAGCAGCATCCTTAACGAAAGTTTTGAAGTCTTCGTTTTTAGCAACGAAATCTGTTTCTGAGTTTACTTCTACTATTGAAGCAACTGTGTTATCTTCATTCATTTCTATAGAAACTAATCCTTCTGCAGCTACTCTATCAGCTTTCTTAGCAGCTTTTGATAAACCTTTTTCTCTTAATATATCTATAGCTCTTTCCATGTTTCCTTCAGCTTCTTGTAAAGCTTTTTTACAGTCCATCATTCCAGCGCCAGTACTTTCTCTTAACTCTTTAACCATTTGTGCAGTTATCGCCATTTAAGTTACCTCCTATATATTATTAATGGTAAGGGCTTAGACCCTTACCATTCAGTTGTTATTTTTTGATTATGCTTGCTCTTCAGTTGTTTCTTCTTCAGAAACTTGTCTACCTTCTATTATAGCAGTTGCCATAGCAGCAGTTATTAATTTAACAGCTCTTATAGCATCATCGTTACCTGGTATAGCGAAGTCTAATTCTTCTGGATCACAGTTAGTATCTACTATTCCGAATACAGGAATTCCTAATCTGTGAGCTTCTTGTATAGCTATGTTTTCTTTTCTTGGGTCAACTACGAACATAGCTCCTGGTAATTCAGGCATATCTTTCATACCGTTTAAGTATTTTTCTAATTTTTCTTTTTCAGCTCTTAATTTTATAACTTCTTTTTTAGGAAGAACGTTGAATACACCTTCAGCTTCCATTTTGTCTAATTCTCTTAATTTCTTTATTCTTGTTTGTATAGTTTTGTGGTTTGTTAACATTCCACCTAACCATCTTTCGTTAACGTAGAACATTCCACATCTTTCAGCTTCTTCTTTTATAGCATCTTGAGCTTGCTTCTTAGTTCCTACGAATAAAACTGGCTTTCCAGTTTCAGCTACTTCTTTCATAGCTCTGTAAGCTTCTTCAGCTTTCTTAACTGTTTTTTGTAAGTCTATTATATATATTCCGTTTCTTTCTGTGAATATATACTTAGCCATTTTAGGGTTCCATCTTCTTGTTTGATGTCCGAAGTGAACTCCAGCTTCTAATAATTGTTTCATTGATATTACTGACATTATATTTCCTCCTTGGTTTTATACCTCCGACATGATCAACTCCCAAAAAAACCGCTGTGGGCACCTTCCCAGGATCCCATTGTCGTGTGTGATTTATTTTTTATTTTTTCACCTTTAGTAGTATATCATATCTATTTTTAAATTACAATATTTTTTAAATCTTTTATTTTTATCTCTTTTTATCTAATTTATATACAATTTATATACAATTTATATATATCTAATCAGTAAATATCATTTTTATTTTATTTCTAAAAGATGCCCGATCTACATCGTTTGCACTAACTATATTTACACTTCCTAAAATTTCTCCATTATCTGTATAATATTTTATTACACCAAGTACGTCACCTTTTTTAACTGGGTAACTTATTTCTTTAAATGTAATTTGTGAATTTAAGTTTTCTTCTTTTCCAAGTATTGCGTAAAGTTCTTCGTCTGTTACAAGTTTAACTTCTAATTCTTTTATACCTTTTATATATTTTTTACCTATTAACCTATCTTTATCCATTACTTTACTTGTATAGAAGTTTTCTTTTCCATGTCTGAGCATACCTAAAGCTGCTGCTAACCTTTTGTTTTTATGATTTGCTCCTAAAGTCACTCCTATAAGTCTATGTTGCTTTTCATTCTTTTCATCTTTTTTTACTATCATAGAAAAAGATAAACAGTATCCAGCATTGCCTGTATATCCAGTCTTTATACCGTCTACATCAGGTAATATACCAAGCAATCTAGCATTTGTATTATGTTTTTGAAAGTTTCTATCAGGATATGAATAAATTTCCATATTCGTTATTGCTACTACTTCTTTTTCATAATTATCAAACATGTATTTACCTAATTTTACTATATCTCTTGCTGTTGATATATTTTCTTTAGGTGGTTTAGTTGGATTAGCTAAATCATATATAGGAAGCCCATGTGGATTAACAAAATGAGTGTTTACCATTCCAATTTCTTGGCATTTTTTATTCATTCTGTTTATAAATTTTTGTTCATCCCCTCCTATATGTTTTGCTATTGCTACTGCAGCATCGTTTCCTGATACTATCATAAGTCCCTTCATAAGCTCTATTAATGGTACTTTTTCGCCTTCTTTTAAATTGTAGCTTGATCCTCTAACCTTTGCTGTAGATTTATCTATAGTGATTATGTCGTCTTTTTGAACTTCATTATCTTCTATAGCCTCTATTGCAATTAAAAAGGTCATCATCTTACTTAAACTAGCTAATGGTCTTTTGGTATCTGGATCCTTTTCATATAGTACCCTTGAAGTATCTTGGTCTATAAGTATTGATGATTTTGAAAACTTATCTACATTCTTATTATCCTTAGCATATGTTAGGTGTGGAGTTAAAAATGCAAGGATGATACTTAATACTAGTAATTTTTTGGCTCCATTTTTCATTTTTTCACCTTCTTAGATTAGTAAGTTTGTTTAATTTGGATTAATAAGTATATATTAGTTTTTTCCTTTTTGACTTTATAATATATCAGTAATTATTTGCTAACTAATGTTAATACTATTATTAAGTACTTTAACTTATATTAATGTATAATAAATTGCATTTGTAAATTTATTAGTATTAATTTTCCTATTATGCTATTATTATAAGGTAAAATTTCACTTTTTTTGTGTTGTTTGCATAGTTTGATTAAATTATAGTTTTAAATGAAAGGTAAATGATTATGAATTTTAAAAATTTAGGAATTAATGAAGATATTATAAATGTTTTAAATAAAAATGGTATAAATAGCCCTACTCCTGTTCAAGAAGAAAGTATTCCTCTTGTAAAAAGCGGAAATGATGTTATAGCTCAAGCTCAAACTGGTACTGGTAAGACTTTAGCTTTTTTACTTCCTATATTAGAAAATATAGATCCATCTAAGGATTATGTACAAGCTTTAGTTATATCTCCTACTAGAGAGTTAGCTATACAAATTACTGAGGAAGCTAATAAACTTAAAGAAGGTAAGGATATTGGTGTTCTTGCAGCTTATGGTGGTAAGGACATTGGTTCTCAATTAAAAAAACTTAAGAAAAATATACATTTAATAATAGCTACTCCAGGTAGACTTATAGACCATCTTATGAGAAAGACCGTAGATCTTAGCAAATTAAAGACAATAGTTTTAGATGAAGCTGATGAGATGCTTTTTATGGGCTTTAAAAATGATATAGAGTCTATTATGACTTTTGTACCAAAGAAGCGTCAAATGTTATGCTTCTCTGCTACTATGGATTCTGCAGTTAAAAAATTAGCTTATAGATATATGAATGATCCTTGTGTTGTTACTATACAAAAGAAGGAAATTACTTTAGATAATATAGTTCAAGAGGTTGTAGAAACTACAGATAGACATAAACAAGAGGCGCTATGCAGTGTTTTAAATGAAGATAATCCATTTATGGCAATAATTTTCTGTAGAACTAAGGTAAGAGTTGATAAACTTGAAGAGGATCTTTACAAAAAAGGATTTAACTGTGCAAAGCTTCATAGTGATATAGCTCAATCTAAGCGCGAGAAAATCATGAAGTCTTTTAGAAATGCTGATATTCAGTATTTAATTGCTACTGATGTTGCTGCTCGTGGTTTAGATGTTAGTGGTGTTAGTCATATTTATAATTATGATATACCTGAAAGTGTTGAGTCTTATGTTCATCGTATAGGTAGATGTGGTAGAGCTGGTGAAAAGGGATATACTTGCTTATTTATAGATCCTAAAAATGAAAAAATGTTAGATGAAATAGAAAGTAATATAAATTTAAAAATAAAAAGAAGAACATTAGATGTATAAGTTGTGTATAATATAATTATCATTTATATTTATATATTTAGCATAAATCAAATAAAAAAATTAACTTCGCTCATTAAATCAACGTTCTAATTTTTTTCATAAATATATGTTACAAAAGGCCGTTGCGAGTGCTTGTAAATTTAAAGGAGGAGTATCTTTTTAGATGGATAGGTTGTTGGGTATTTTGTTAGTAGTGGCTATGACAATTTGTATGATTTCCTTTGATATATTTTGGTCTTCAAATCAATTGATATTTGTAGCTTTATCAGTTTTAGGAATCATTTCAAGTTTGCTTATGTTACTATTTAATAACAAAAAATATCTAGGTAAGTTTAAAAAGTAAAAGTCTATTTTGATACACAAAAGGGGGGGCATAGGTGCCCTCCTTATTTATGCCTGTTACTTCCCAAGAATTTGTATTTCTATAGTTCTTCTTCCCCAATCATAACATTGTGATCTTGTATTCATAAATATATCTATTTTATTACCTTTTATAGCTCCACCACAGTCATTAGCTACAAATACTTTATTAAAGTATGGTATATATATTTTTGTTCCATATGGTATTACCTTAGGATCAACTGCTATTGTTCCCCATACCGGTTTTTGTCCTGTTGATGTTGTACTGTATCCTGTGTATGCACTTGCTTCTACACTTATAGTTTTTTTATCTTGATTTGGAGAGTTATTGTTAATACCATTATTATTAGAATTATCTGAGTTGGAATTTGAATTTAAATCTTGACTTGTTTTTATATATTTACCACTTGCCCAACCTTCTTTATTATTAGACAACCTTACTTTGTGCCATCCTTGGCTACTGCTTAATATTTTTACTATTTTATTTTTACTTAAAGATCCTACAACTCCATATTTAGTTGATGGTCCACTTCTTACGTTTAGTTTATAAGTTGTTACTACACCTGCTTTATTTGTAGTATTACTTACCGTATTACTGTTATTGTTTAAATTTGATTCTTGACTTGTTTTTATATATTTACCACTTGTCCAACCTTCTTTATTGTTAGATAATCTTACTTTGTGCCACCCTTGGCTACTGCTTAATATTGTTACTTCTTTATTTTTACTTAAAGACCCTACAACGCTATATTTAGTTGATGGTCCGCTTCTTACGTTTAGTTTATAAGCTGTTACTATTCCTGTGTTATCAGCAAATATTTCAGTAGGTCCTAGTGTAAATATAACTGTACTAAGTAATGCACCTAGTAACATAGTTTTCTTTATCATAAAAGTCCCTCCATTTTCTCAATTTTAAATCTTTGTTACTTTTTTGTAACTTTCTATAATTATATAGTATACATTTGTTTTTGGTGTGTAAACACTTTTTTGTAATTTTATTACAAAAAGGTAACATTTTGAGAATTTTTCTAAAGGAATAGCATTTTATATTATAGTGTGAAACTTCGTTATAAAGAGGGTTTCAAGGTTTATTTTTTATAAATATTAATAGCATAATTTTTTTAAGTTTTAATAACATAAAAAACATATGATCTTTTATTTAAGGCCATATGTTTTTTGATTTATTATAAAGTTATATATTCGCCTGATACGTATCCATATCCTGCTTTATATTTTATCTTGTACCATCCATTTTTACTTTCAACGACCTCTACTTTTGTTCCTTTTAATAGTGATCCTATCTTTGAGTATGATGTACCATATCCACTTCTTACATTTAAGCTTGTAGCCGTTACTACACCTGTTTTTATTACTTCAGGTATTGTTGGTGGCTTTGACTGCGTACTATCTAAGTTTACATAATCTGCTGATACACATCCATATCCTGTTTTATACTTTATCTTATACCATCCGTTTTTACTTTCAACGACCTCTACTTTTGTTCCTTTTGATAGTGATCCTATCTTTGAGTATGATGTACCATATCCACTTCTTACATTTAAGCTTGTCGCATTTACTACACCTGTTTTTATTACTCCATCTACCGGTGGTTTTTCTTCCGGTATTGTTGGTGGTTTTGACTCAGTACCACCTAAGTCTATATAATCTGCTGATACACACCCATATCCTGTTTTATATTTTATCTTGTACCATCCATTTTTACTTTCAACGACCTCTACTTTTGTTCCTTTTGATAGTGATCCTATTCTTAAGTATGATGTACCATATCCACTTCTTACGTTTAAGCTTGTCGCCGTTACTACACCTGTTTTTATTACTCCACCTATTGGTGGTTTCTCTTGTGGATCAGTTGGCTTACCACTTAATATGATATTCTCTTTTAAATATGTTTCTACTCCATTTGCTATAGCAGATGCAAGTTTATCTTGATATACTGGATCTGCTAATTTTTCACTTTCTTCTTTATTAGATATAAATCCACTTTCAAATAATGAAGAAGGCATAGTAGTTTCTCTTAAAACTCCATAGTTAGATGGTTTTACACCTCTATCTTTTACACCGGTTTCTTGTATTGCATTATCCTGTATTTCATTACTATATGGCTTATATTGTGCTTTGTCTCTATGATAATATGTTTCTATTCCACTTACAGATTCGTTATCTACAGCATTTTGATGTATAGATATAAATACATCTGCTCCATAAGAATTTGCCATATTTGCTCTTTGTGTTAAAGATAAGTATACATCGGATGTCCTACTCATCTTTACTTCTATTCCTTTTTGTTTTAACTTACTTTCAACAATTTTAGCTACTTGTAAATTTAGTTCATCTTCTAAATATCCAAAACCACTTGCTCCATTATCATTTCCTCCATGACCTGGATCCACAAATACTTTGTAGTAATCCCTGTCTACTGTTGGTGTTTCTATTTCTGTTGCTATTGGTGCTACTGCTGCTGCCATCCTTGCACTAGCAATAAGTTTAATTTGACTACTTGATACATGAACTTCTATTATATGTACTTTTTCATTTATTTCTTTACTTAAAAATACAGTTCCCTCATTTATTGGGCGTACTATTCCATTTTCATCTATCTTAACAGTTTTATCATTTGACATTTCCCACCCTGGGTTTTTTGACAAATCTAGAGTTTCACCTTTTTTTATAGATACGCCATTTTCAACTATTATATCTTCTGGATTATATTTGTCAGCTATAGATGAAAATTCTAATTCTAAGCTATTTCCTGCATTTGATATACTTACATTTGATAGAACAGGTACTGTAGCTAACATACTACATGCTACTATATTTTTTGCAGCCTTATTAATTTTTCTTCCCAATAATTTCACCCCTCTATTTTCGATAAATATACAAAATATTATTTTATATGCATATATTATATATATTTGTAATTAATTTCCATTTTATTAATATATTATATCGTATTACCTTGTTTTAAGTCAATTAAGGTAAATTACTGCATTTTTCTATTTATTATAAGCTTCCTGTATATATTTAAATTTATATTGGGTTACATGTTCAAATAAAAAATAGCATCACCTCATTTGGCAATGCTATTTTTTGAAATTCTATTTTGTTATTAATTGTAATTCTACTGGTATAAATTCTTCAGTTTTTTCTCCATTTATTACTTTTATAGCAGTTTCTACTCCTAAAGATCCTATTAAATCTGGTTGTTGAGCTACAGTTGCTCCTAATTTACCTTCTTTAACAGCTTTTACAGCATCGTCAGTAGCATCAAATCCTACTATTAATACATCAGTCATTTTTTTATCTTGTAAAGCTTTTTGAGCTCCTAAAGCCATTTCATCATTTTGTGCAAATACAGCTTTTATATCACTATTTCCTTGTAATATATTCTCCATTACAGATAATCCTTTTGTTCTGTCAAAATCAGCAGTTTGCTTAGATACTAGATTTAATCCACTTCCCTTTATACCTTGTTCAAATCCTTGACCTCTATCTCTAGCTGCAGAAGATCCTGCTATTCCTTCAAGTTCTACTATGTTACCTTTTCCACCTAATTGTTCTACTACATATTCTCCTGCCATTTTTCCACCAGCTATATTATCTGAAGCTATGTGTGTTTCAACTTTACCACCATTAGCAGCTCTATCTAAAGTAATAACAGGTATAGATGAGCCATTTGCTATTTGAACTGATGCAGCTGCTGCATCTGAATCAACTGGGTTTAGTAATATTAAAGAAACACCTTTAGTAGTTATATCTTCCATATTAGATACTTCTTTTGCTGGATCGTTTTGAGAATCTAATACTACTAATTCATATCCTAATTCTTTTGCCTTAGCCTCAGCACCTTCTTTTAATGTAACAAAGAAAGGATTGTTTAAAGTAGATACAATTAATCCAATTTTTTTACTTCCTGCACCATCATTTGATGAACATCCTGTTAGTATTCCTAATGATAAAGTTAGTGCCATTAGCATTGAAATTATTTTTTTCATTTTTTTAATTTCTCCTTTTAATGTTTGTTTTTGATTAGTCATTTTTTCTATCTAAAAGTACAGCTATTAATATAACTATTCCCTTAGCTATCATTTGGAAATAAGATGATACGTTTAATAAGTTAAGAGCATTACTTAATATACCTATTATTAATGCACCTATTATTGTACCGCTTATCTTACCTTTACCACCTGCAAGTCTAGTTCCCCCAAGAACAACTGCTGCTATTGCATCTAATTCATATCCATTACCTGCATTTGGTTGTGCTGAGAATAATCTTGCAGTTACTATAATTCCTGCTACTGCTGCCAATATCCCACTCATTGTATATACAAATATTTTTATTTTATCAGTATTAAGTCCTGATAACTTAGTTGCTTCTTCATTTCCACCAAGTGCATAAGTATGTCTACCTATTTTAGTTTGGTGTAATATATAGTAACATACAGCAAATACTACTATCATTATTATAACTGGAGTAGGTAGACCAAACATTGATCCTCCACCTATCTTACCAAAAGCCATTGCTCCTTCACTAACTCCTATAGATATTGGTTTACCATCAGTAAATACTAATGTAGCACCTCTAAGAATTGTCATTGTTGCTAGTGTAGCTATGAATGGTTGTAACTTTCCTTTACTTATTATAATACCGTTTAATAAACCTACACCTGCTCCAATGATTAAAGTTAAAATTACTGTAACTATCATACTTTGACCAGATGCTAAACAACTTGCTGCTACAGCTCCACTGAATGCAAGTATTGATCCAACAGATAAATCTATACCTCCCGTTAAGATAACGAATGTCATACCTGCTGCTATAACTGCATTTATAGAAGTTTGTCTAAATACATTTAAAAGATTTGATATTGTAAAAAACGATGGGCTAAGTATTGCTACTACAATTACTAATCCTAAAAGCCCTACAAGTGATTTATATTCTATAAGTAAATCCTTGATATTTATATTTTTCGATTCTGCCTTACTCATTTTTATGCCTCCTTAGTACTGACTGCACTTTTTAATATTATTTCTTGACTTGCTTCTTGCCTATCAAATTCTCCTGTCAATTTCCCTTCACTAAGTACTAATATTCTATCACTCATTCCTAGTATTTCAGGCATCTCAGAAGATATCATAATTATTGCCTTACCTTCTTTTTTAAGTTCATTTATAAGATCATATATTTCCTTTTTAGCTCCTACATCTACTCCTCTTGTAGGTTCATCCAGTATTAAAACATCAGGGTTTGTCATAAGTGCTTTTGCTATTGCAACTTTTTGTTGATTTCCACCACTTAAATTCTTTATTATTTGGTTTTCGCTAGGAGTTTTTATATTCATCTTCTTTATATAGCTTTTAACTTCATTTAATTCTTTTTGTTTATTAACTTTAAATACAGATGAAACTTTATCAAGAGAAGATATACTCATATTTTCCTTTACAGATAAACCAAGTATTAACCCATCTCCCTTTCTATCCTCAGATACATATGCAATACCATTTTTAAGTCCATCTTTAGCAGATTTATTTTCAACTTTGTTTCCTTTTACATAAACTTCTCCACTTTGCTTTTTGAAGTATCCATATATAGTTTTGGCAAGTTCTGTTCTACCTGCTCCCATAAGTCCTGCTATACCTACTATTTCTCCGCCAGCTACATTAAAAGATATATCATTTACATATTCATTTTTTAAGTTTTTAACTTCTAGTGTTATATCTTTTTTATCTGCTTTTATTTTTGGGAATTGATCAGTTAACTTTCTTCCAACCATCATTTCTATCATTTTATCTTCATCTATGTTTTCTATTTTTTCATATCCAACATATTTACCATCTCTTATTACTGTTATAGATTCACATATTTCAAATATTTCTTTTAATCTATGTGATATATAAACTATAGACTTTCCTTCATTTTTAAGTTCTTTTATAACTTTAAATAAACTTTCCGTTTCTTTATCTGTTAACGCATCTGTTGGCTCATCCATTATTATTATTTGAGCATTTAAAGACAATGCCTTAGCTATTTCAACCATCTGTTGTTGACCTATACTTAAACTTCCTAATAATTCTTTAGAACTACTTTTTACATTTAATTTTTTTAAAAACTTGTCTGCATCTTCATGTAACTTAGTCCAATTTATTTTTCCAAAAGCTCCCTTTGGTTCTCTTCCTAAAAATATATTTTCACCTATAGTAAGGTCATGTATTAAGTTTAACTCTTGATGTATTATAGCGATTCCTTTTTCTTGAGCATCTTTTGGACCTTTTATATCTTCTAATTTACCTTTATAATAAATTTCTCCACCATCTTTTTTATAAACTCCACTTAGTATTTTCATAAGTGTAGATTTTCCCGCTCCATTTTCCCCCATTATGGCCATTACTGACCCTTCATATAACTCTAAATTTACTCCATCTAAAGCTTTAACCCCTGGAAACTCTTTTACTATATTTGTCATCTTTAGAATAGGTTTATTCATCTAAAATACCACTCCCGACTTTAGTATTATATTTGCGTATGGGCTACATTCGCCACTTCTTACTACTGCTTTACTTTCTTTTGTTAAGTTTTTGAATTCTTCGTGAGATACTTCGTTTATTTTTATATTTTCAAATCTTTTTGATATTTCTTTATACATTTCTACGTTCTTTTCTTTTATTTCACTTGCTATTATTATTTCTTCTACACATAACTCTTCTAGTATCGTGTCTAGGGTTTCTAAAAATGTTGGCACTCCGTATTTTAATGCTAAATCTATTCTATTTACATTTTCCGGTATTGGTAGACCACAATCTCCTATTGTTAAGCTATCTGTATGTCCCATTTTTGATATTGTGTATGATATTTCGCTGTTTATTAATTTTGTCTTTCTCATGCCGTTACCCCCTGAAGCTTTCTACTTCTTTTAATGTTGGTAGCGAGCTTTGTGCTCCTTCTTTCATAACACTTAGTGCTCCTACTTTTGATGCAAAGTCCATTGCCTGCTCTACATCTTTTCCATTTGCAAATGCTACAGCTAATGCGCCTGTGTAGCTATCTCCTGCTGCTGTTGTGTCTACCGCTTGTACTTTGTATACATCTTTGAATATACTTTTTTCTTTATTTATATATAAGCTTCCTTTTGAACCTAATGTTACTATAAGTTCTTTTACACCTTTTTCTATCATCTTTTGTGCAGCCTTTTGTATATCTTCTTCACACTTTACTTCTACACCACTTATTATTTCAAGTTCTGTTTCATTAGGTGTTAATAAATCAATATTTTGTATTAATTCATCTTCAAGTTTTACTGCTGGTGCTGGGTTTAATATTGTGTATTTCCCTAATTCTTTTGCTTTTTTTAGTGCATACTTTACAGTATCAATTGGTGTTTCAAGTTGTACCACTACTATGTCACTATTTATTATTGCTTCTATGTTTTTATCTATATCATCTTTTGTTAATTTGAAGTTTGCTCCTGGTGCTACCACTATACAGTTTTCCGCATTTTTATCTACTGTTATAAGTGCTACTCCACTTGGTCCTTCTTCTACTTTTATATAATCTGTATTTACATTGTCATTTTTAAGTGCATTTATTAAAGTTTGTCCAAATCCATCATTTCCAACTTTACCTATCATAGATACGTTTCCATTTAGTCTCGCCATTGCAACTGCTTGATTAGCACCTTTTCCGCCTGGTACTTCCTTGAAGTTTTGTCCGATTAAAGTTTGTCCGCCTTTAGGCATTGTGTGCACTTTTACTACTAAATCCATATTTAAACTGCCTATAACGCATATTTTTTTCAAAGTAATACCTCCTAATAAGTATAATCTATATCAATTGTTTTGTTTTATTATTAATTTTATTTTTTATAGAATATCATATTTATTTATTTAGTGCAACACATTTGTTTATTAAAATTCATATTTTTACATAAAAAAACACCTATTATAAATTTTTTTATAATAGGTGTTTTTTATTTACTTATTCAAAAACATAAAATAAAGCTTCTTTGTGCTTATCTACTCCATATTTTTTTATTTGATTTTGTAGTTTTTCTGACTTATAGTATTTTACTAATTTATCAGCTATTTCTTTTCTTTCTTCGTCTAAGTCAGATATTGTAACTATACTATAAACATTCTTTAAGCTTTCATCAGCTTGCTTTACTATCTCTAAGTCTAAATTATCTTTAGTTGCTAAATATGTACCTATATTAGTTAGTGTATATGCTCTCATTTCACTAGCCATTTGTAAAGTAGCTTCCATTCCTTTATCTACTTCATTGTAGTTTTCAAATTCATTTTCAACTCCACTATTTTCCCAGATAGATAATTCTTTTATATGAGTTCCAGATACATCTCCTCTAGATAAAAAATTTAAATTATTTTGTTTTATATATTTAAATACATCTTCAACATTCATTTGTTTTAAATTTTCATTGTGTTCTTCACCTTTTGGTCCTACTACTACAAAGTAGTCATACATTATTTCACTTCTATCTACTCCATACCCTTTTTCTATAAATTCTCCTTCTTTATCTTTAGCATTTATAAATAGTACATCTGCATCTTTTCTTTTTCCTAGTTCTAAAGATTCACCAGTTCCTTTTGCTACTACTTTTACATCTACATTATTTTCTTTTTCAAAATCTTTTAATGTATCTTCTAAGAATCCCGTATCTTCTAAATTAGTAGTTGTAGCTAATATTATTTCTTTTGATATTTCTACCTTGTTTTGCGTAGTTTCTTTTTTATATGTTGATGAACACGCTACCATAGATACACTAAGCATGCCTAGCATTAATAATTGAAAAAATTTCTTACTCATTTTTGCTCCCCTTAAATTATACTAACAATAATTCTTCAAAAAAACATTTTGCCATTTCCCTTGTAAAGTATATCATTGCATATTTTTTAGTACAATATAGTTTCATTTTCTATTTTGATATCTTTTTCCACTTTTTATATTAAATTCGTATAATTTTCGACATTTTACTTTGTTGCATTATATTTATATTTTATTATTTATTTAAATCCAATGTAAAATTTTGTTTTTTTATATATATAAATAAAACCGCACACATTTTTGTGTACGGTTTTATTTATATCATACTTAATAACATAAAAAATACTAAACTAATCATTGCAACTGCTAATATTTTTTTATTTTTTCTAAATACAACTTTTTTAGTTTTTATTGTTCCTATTTCATTTTTCATATTCTCTTCTATATAGGCTTTTTCATACATAACTAAGCTTAAATCTATTATTATATCTTGTGTATTAGTGTATTTTTCAGTTCTATTTAAAAGTTTTTTTATAATATTTATAAGTTTATCATTCCCATTAATAGCTTTTAACTCTCTCCAATTAACACCTTTATCAATGTTTTTAAGCATTTGTGATTCATTTTCACATTGATTAAAAGGTAGCTTTTTAAATATAGCTTCAAATAATATAAGTCCTAATGCAAAAAAATCACTTTCTAAGTCAGTATAGTTTATGCATAATTGATGCGGAGATAAATATTTTATTTGCCCACATGCTCTTATATTTACTCCATGATTTGCTTTTGCAGTTCCAAAATTACAAATTTTCACGTTATGCCATTTATCTACCATTATATTACTTGGGTTTAAGTCTCCATGATACATATTATGTTCGTGTACTATTTCTAAAGCTTTTACTATTTGAGTAGCTATGCTTACTATAGCTTCTAAGTGTAGATAGTTTCCACGTATTACATCTTCTAAAGCTATTCCTTCGTAATATTCACTTACCATGTAATAAAGTGTAGTTAACTCTGTACAGTGTATTCCCACATCTATAGTTTTTAATATATATGGTGAATCTATTTGATGTAACATTGTTCCTTCATCTATTAAGTTTGATATAAAATTTTCACATATGTTAGGGTTTTCTTCTATTATTTTTATTAATACTTTTTTATTATCATAAGCATCTCTTGCTTTATATATTTTGTTTAGCTCTATATTGTCCTCGTTGTTTAATAATTCATATCTATTGCCTATAAAATTCAATTACAAACTCCCCACTTCCAGCCTTTATTAAAACACCATATGTCTATAATTGTACCAATTTTTGTATATTTTTTCTATATTTTTAATATTTTGTTTTTTAGAGTATTTTTTTGCAATTTAAAAACTGTACATATTTTATATGTACGGTTTTTGATGAGTTTACTTTAGTTTTATTTTTATTCATTATTTGATACTTGTTGTTTATTTTTAGCCATTGCTTTTATCATTGTTTTATATAATATATTCCCGAATAAGTCTTTTAATTTTCCTATTTTTATATCTGGATGATAACTGTATTTATATAACTCACTTTCTATCCAATAATCATAATCTGGACATCCTTTTTCATACATTTTTATAGACATACTTCTCCAAGCATTGTAATATGCTATATTTTTAAAAGTTGGAACTTTATATGTTGAGTTTTTAATGCTATTTATAAATTTATTTACTTCATCATCTACTTTTTTCTTATCTTTTTCTAATATACCATCTCTATATTTAAGCGGTAATTTGTATACAGTTGTTATCCCCCAAAAGTTTAATACTTCTTCTAAGTAATTTGCTATTTTCTTTTCGCTTACTCCTGCTGTTGTTGTTATTATAAATGCTTTTTTGGTAAAATATTTGGGTCTATGGAAGTTGTAAGACATGTGATCTATGAAGTTTTTTAGTATTCCTGATATTTGTAGTGAATATACTGGAGATGTTATTATTATTGCATCACAATCTTCTATCCTTTGTGTAATATTTTGCATTGTTTCAAAGTGAGGACATTTTTCTTCACCTTTTAAAATACAATTAAAACATCCTATGCATGTTCCTAGTTTTACTTTGCTTAGTTCTAATATATCGTATTCTACATCTATTTTTTTATCTATTTTTTCTTTAACTAAATTTAATACATCCCAAGTATTGCCTCTTCTAGGACTTCCGTGAATTATCAATATTTTCATTTATATCCCCCCTTTGTTATTATAACTGATTATACTGTTATATAGGTATACGAATATATCCAGATTCGTGTTTATAATCTTTAATTAATAATTTCTATATAGTCTGTATAATAATTTTTTCCTGGTATAGAATTAGTTATAATTTCTATTAAATAATAATTGTCTTCTAATTCTTCATAGTCTTTTACAAAATAATTTCCTATAAGATCATTAAACTCGCTATAAGTTAATTTTTTTTTATTTAAGAAGTTATTAAGTATATCAAATTCTTCTTTCATGTTAATTGTTTTCACATCCTTAATTTATTAATTTTATTAGTTTTTCCTTATATTTTAAATTTATTAGCAAAGCTAATTTATAATAATATACTCAATTTTCCAAATTATAAACTTTTTATATCATATATATCAACCAAATAAATCATTTTAACCTTACAAACTTCATTTATAGACATTTTTCATTTATTTTTTTGATTTTTATATAAATTTACTGTTGAATTATTTTAAAAGGAATTTTAATTTTAAAGGCCAATTTACTATATATAGTCTTATGAAGGAGAGTGGTAATTTGAAGTTTAAAAAGCTTTTGCTTGCTTTAAATATATTCCTAATACTTATTTTTACAGGATGTACAGATACTAATACTGACTCTCAAACTTATAATTCTGATATAGTTATAAAAGGCCTTTCTTTAAAAATTTCACTAATTCAAACGGCTTATGAAATATATAATACCAATATAGGAAATCCAAGTTATTTTAATGAAAGCTTATACAAAGAAACTTCAAAAGAAGCTCATTCACATTATAAATGGCTTAAGAATACCTATTCTAACATGGATGATGAAATGAGAAATTGCCTTGAAAATATATTTACATCTAAAGATACTTGGGAATATACAAACGCCGTTATAAATTTAAATGATGATGCTTCTATTGATGAAATATTAAATACATTAAATTCTGATAAATATCTAAATTTATCTAATTTTTTAAAGAAAGATGTGGACAAGTTTTTTACTTATTTTTATGATGAGCATTTTAAGTCTTATCTAAAAAAAAATGAAGATAAATATACTGAAAAAGCTATTGATTTAAATCAAAAACTATCTGACAATGATGTTGATGTAATGAATTTTGTAGAAACTTCTTCAGGTATTAAATTAAAGCAGGATTATAAATCTGTAATGTATTATAATTTAAATCCCTTTGAGTCTCAATCTTTTGAATATAACAATATAATGGTATCTACAATAAATTCAAATACAACTGCAATAGATATCGTCAGTATACCTTTTTATAAATACTCTCGTCATTTATTTGATACTTTTACTAATAGTGATGAATTTTTAGATATTTGTAATCAATTAAAATCTGATAAAAAGCTTATGTCTATGTATAATGATTTTGCAAAAGATTCTTATACTTTTAATGATTGGTGTGCTGAAAATTTAATTTCTGGTTTTTCAAAATTTCTAGACTATAAATATTACGGCAGTACTTATGAGAATGCTAGTTATGTATATGATTTAGATTTTTACAATTATTTAAAAAAAACTGGTTTTAATCCTAGTAAAATTTCTTTAAAAGATATTAGTATCGACTTTTATAAAAATATAATAAATTTATAAAAAAATCTTGCTATCAAAAGTTTTTGTATTATATACCCCTTAATACATTAATTTAATATAATATCCCCCTAGTGTTTTCACTAGGGGGATATCTATTTGAGCAACGGACCTGATTCTCAAGGTCGTTGGCGACATGAGCGGAGCGAATTTTATTTAAATCCAATTACTGCAGCTCCTAAAGCTCCCACTATTTGAGTATCTTGTGCGATAAATAAATTTTTACCTAAAGATTCTTCAACCATACTAACAAGAACCTTACTTTTAGCAAGTCCTCCAGTGAATGCAATTTCATCTACAATTTCACCACGATTTAGCATAGCCGTTGATTTATTTGCAATAGATTTTAAAATTCCTGATGCTATTTTTTCTTTGCTAACATTTTTTGCAAGTAAGCTAACTATTTCACTTTCAGCAAAAACTGTGCACATAGAAGATATATTAACTGGCTCACTGTCTTTTGCTAGATTATCAATACCTTCTATATCACTTCCTAAAATATTTGAAGTTATTTCTAGAAATCTTCCTGTTCCAGCCGCACATTTATCATTCATTATAAAATTAGATATATTTCCATCATTATCTAAATTTATCACTTTACTATCTTGTCCACCTACATCAAGAATAGTTCTGATGTTTTTATTTAAAAAATGTATTCCTTTTGTATGGCATGTAATTTCCGTAACTTTTTTATTTACAAAGTCCATACTAATTCTACCATAACCTGTTCCTACTATTTTTTTTATTTTGCTTTTATCTATGTCTTCACTTAAAATTTCATAAACTTGTTTTGAAGTAGTCTTTGGACTCCAACCTGTTGGTATTATTATTTTTTTTACTATTTTTTCTCCATCAAATAATACTCCCTTAGTTGCCACAGATCCCGAATCAATGCCTATACTATACATATATCCTCCTATTTTACGCATACTCCATCTTCAATCATTTCTATAAATGCTTCAAATCTAGTTCTTAATTGCTCTGTATCAGATTTAGAGTAATCAGTTTCTATTGCCATGTATGGTATATTCTTTTTATTATTCATAAATTCCTTTATTCTATAGCTTTCAACATTAAATGTATGACAAGCTTGAAGCACAACATCTATAACTCCATCTACTTGATATTCATCTACTAATCTATCTAACATTTCAACTCTATTGTCATTGTGCATCATACAAGAACATCCTATGCTTATGTATTTCTGTGTTAATGCATCATATACATCTTCATTTTCTTCATCAACTAGTAAATCATTATTTCTTATAGCTCCACAAAGTTCATAAGCTACTATTGATGCTCCACTATCTTCTATTGTTTTTATTATTTTTTCACTTATTCCACCTATTGGAGATCCTGTTATAAGTATTCTTGGTTTATCTTTATCTACTGGACAATTTCCTTCTTCGTATCTTTGTTTCATAGAATCTATAAGTTTTCTTAATTCTGCTTTAAGTTCATTTCTATCAAATTTAAATCCTGATTGATATAATACTTGATGAAGTTCCATACCTGTTAAAGCCGATGGTTTTAATTTAGCAAGTTCATAGTATTCCTTTAATAATCGTCTTTCTTCATTTTTATCTTTAATAGCTTCTTTTATATCTTCTTCGCTAATAGTTACACCTAAAGCTTTTTCTGTTTCTTCTTTTAATATTTTCATTTCTTCTTTCCAAAGTTTATATGTATACTCTCCCCTTTGCATATTAGGTAAGTGCATTACATGAGTTGGCTTAACTTTACCTAATTCCTCATACATTTTTTTCTTACCATCGCAAGTAGTTTCTCCTATTAACATATCTGAGAAATAAAAATACGGACAAGTATCTGTTATAGCATGTCCATAACTTGATTTTATAAGTGGACAAAGGTTTCTTGGAAGTACTTTTTCAGCCTCTGGAATTGGCTCTTCACTTACTCCACAAACTCCAACTGTAACAGCTCCCGCTGCCATTGGTATCTCTACTGGTGTATATGTACAAAATACTCCAACCATCTTTTTACCACTTTCTTTAAGTTCTTTAGCTTTTATAAAACCCGTTCTTCTTGCCTCATTAAAACTTTCAAATTTATCTGGTAAATTCATCATATAATTGCCCCCTTTTAATATTTTCTTCCTTATAATTAAAATTTTATCATTTTTCACAGCATTGTGTTAATGTTTATATCTATAATCTTTATTGCTACTATAGATATAATTTATA
>NZ_DATIRC010000021.1:0-1877 GCF_035470145.1 Romboutsia sp. | reverse complement strand
AAAGTATTTGATAATAAACATAATATTTTAGATGAAGTACATGAGTTCAGTGGTCTAACTTATACTAAAACCTTAAATGGGGTTGGTAAGTGCGAGTTTAGTATTCCTTTAAATTCTTTTAAATGTACTAAAGAAAACTTTACAGAAACTAATCATGTTGAGATTTATAGAAATGATGAAAAAGTTTGGGGTGGGTTTATAGTTCAAACTGAATTTAATTTCCCTAACTTAAAGATTGGCTGCTATGGCTACTTAGGTATATTTATGTTTAGGAGATTAAGAGCAAAAGACTACGTTGAACAAACTTATACAAACTTATTCAAATCTTTATTGATTGATATAAATAATATAAGCAGCACAGGAATAATTGAAGGATATTTTGATAGCAATTCTTTAAGAACTCAAAGAAAAGTAGAAAATAAAGATTTCGCATTAGATAAGATGTTAGAATATGCAAATAGTGCTAATTATTATATAGAAGTCAATGAAAATAGAGAATTTAATTTCTATACTGCAAAAGAAAGAAAGCTGCAATATGAATTAATTTATGGTACAGAAGAAAGCGACAATATTATAAATGCACCTAGTCTATCAAGAAGTATTTTAGATATGGCTAATAATGTCTATGCTGAAAGTGAGCACGAAGAAGAAGGAGTTAAAACTATATTAACTTCTTTAAAACAAGATGCAAACTCTATTAATAAGTATGGATTATTTGAAGGTGTTTACAACGCTAATAATGATATAGTAATTCAAAATACTTTGGATAACTATGTGAATGATGAATTAAGTAAAAGAGCATATCCAAGTGATACAGTAAGTCTTAAAGTTGCTAATAGCAATATATGTCCTATACATAATTTAAAAGTTGGTGACATTATTCCTATATATTTAAAGCCATATTTCGAATACAAAGATGAAGTTAAAATACTTGAAATAACAATAGATGCAACAAAACAAGAAGCTGATATAGTTGTAGGACAAAAGTTGTATAAGCAACAAAAACCTATAACTATAATGTACGCAAAATAAAGGGGGTGTAAAGATGAGTATAAAAACAAATTATTTTGATAATACAGATTACTATGCAAGTGACTTTGTAAAGTCATTTAAAGCTACGAATAGTAACGGTGTAGTAAATAAAAATGACTTCTTTGTTAACCCTAATTCACCTGCTAATTTAAACATAGTTGTTGATGCAGGAGAAGCATTTATCGAAGGTTACTTTATAAAAATGGATGTAGCTGAAACATTGCCATTAACTGCAAATACAAGTGGGTTAAATAGAAAAGATTTAGTTATTCTAAAGCTAGATTTAAATAATTCTATAAGTCATTTAGAGGTGGTGCAGGGAACACCAGCTAGTTCTCCTGTAGTTCCTACGGTTTCAACTATTGACGGTGAATATTATATTAAATTAGCAGAAGTTACTATAAATAATAATGTGTCTTCTGTTATTGAAACTGATATAAAAAATATTGCGACTGGAAGTAATAGCAAATTTATGGGAGATGTGTCAGATTTTAATAATTGTACTAATCAAGGCAATTATAGTATAAGTACAGATACGTCAATTCCTAATGCACCATTTATTGGATCTATGTACGGTACTTTAGTGGTTGTAAATAGATTTGATAATGATATAGACGAAAGAACGTACAACTATTGCAATCAAGTTGTAATATTAAACAACGGTAGAATTTTTACTAGGACTTACCAAAATTCATGGTCTAGTTGGCATGAAATGGCTTACATGGCAGATGGTACGGTTATGGCTGATAAAGTATCTTCTATCGGTATGGACGCTGATTTAATATTAATGACAGATAGAAACAATTTTGGAATAAAAGTAGACAGGTTTAATGGTCATGTAGAAC
>NZ_DATIRC010000020.1:0-1954 GCF_035470145.1 Romboutsia sp. | reverse complement strand
GGAGCCCGGATGAAAAATATATTTACTGGGATGCATATACTAATGGAGTTGCGAATATATACAGAACGGATATTAGTAATAATAATATAGAGGCTCTAAGTCATGCCGTAACAGGTTTGTTTAATCCTATATATGTTTCTGAGGATTCATTGTTTGCATTTGAGTTTACTGCCAAAGGATTTATTCCCGTTATGGCTCCTAATAAGCCAGCAGTTCACCTGCCTGCAATAAACTATCTAGGGCAGGAAATTATAAGTAAAAGTCCGCAAGTGATGAATTGGGTATTAAATCCAGCACAGGATAATAAATATAAAATTGATTCCTCCAATGAAGAGGATTACAGCGGTTTAAACAATCTTAAAATTAATACGATGATTCCGGTAATAACCGGGTTTCAATCTCAAAAAGTTGTAGGTTTTTTTTCGCGTATTTCAGATCCACTTCTAATTCATGATATAACACTTGAGGTTGGAATTTCGCCCTTTAATACAAACTCAAATAATCCCAACATTCATTTTATGGGAAAATATGAGTACAAAAAGAAGTTTGAAATCGGATTAGAATATAATGCTCCGGATTTTTTTGATCTATTTAATAATCGAAAAAGAGGAATGATCGGAACAAAAATATCGATGATTAATACTAATTACTGGCTTTATAATAATCCACATAAAATAATGCAAAAAACGGAAATTGATTTATATACAGGAGTTAAATCAATAAATGATAACCTTGTAAAAGTGTCACAGCCTGACTTTATTACAGCTTCAACAAATTTGAATTCTAAAAGTATCAGAAGAAGCATAGGAAGTGTTGATTATGAGAGTGGTAATGAATTTAATATAACGTTAAATTCCTTTGTATCAAATTTTACCAAGTTTGATGCTGCTGCAGAAGTCCATGTTGAGTGGGATAATTACTCAACCTGGATAGGTGAACACAATGTATTTCATTTTAAAATAGGTCTGGGTTATAACCATCAAAATAATAATCTTGCACAGGCTCATTATTTTTTCGGGGGATTTGGAAATCGTCCATTCGATGATGTCCCGGTGAAACAATACAGGGATTTGTTTAGATTTCCGGGTATCCCCATTTACAGCTTGGCAACAGATAAATTTGGTAAACTGATGTTAGAAAACAACTTTCCACCTATCAGATTTGGAGGGGTAGGAATAGGCCAGCATTTTCTGGATTACATTGATATGTCCGTTTACTCAAGTGGACTTGTAGCAAATACAGAAGGTACAAACATATGGTTAGATGCCGGAGCTCAAATAAATTTTGTATTTAAACATTGGTTTAACCTTGAATCAACTTTATCCGCAGGTATAGCAAAAGCCTTTTATAAAAATGGAGAATCTTGGCAATGGTTTTTATCATACAAAATCCTAAAAAATTAGTATTTTGTTGTCTTAAACTCTGCATTTAACCTTTTGTCGTTAATATTGGCATTTAATTTAGTTTGTCTTGGCAACTTTAGATAATCTGCTATATTTAGTTACTTAATTATCAGGGTGACAAGTGTTAACGATAGTAAATATGATTGATAAATTGCTTCAAAACTATTTTAAGCCTGATGAAATAGCAGAGTATAAGAATATAATAGCGAAGAGTTCGGAAAAGCAAAAACCATTCAAAACTTCATTAAATAAAGCAACAAAGGATCAACTTAATTCTGAAATTGCTCCGACACAAAACTATCACGCCAGTATAAATTTCCTAATTACTTTTGCTGAAAACAAACTTGTAAAACAAAAATTTCTTGAATTTTTGCAGAGCCTTGGTGAATTATCGATTGCTCAAGGGGAACTTAACACTGCAACAGAAATTTATAATTTCATTTTGAATTTAATTAATAATGATCCTAAACAAGAGAATGCAGCAGCGCACGCTATTCTTGCCTTGGGTGATATTACCAGCCGCTATGCAGAATGGGAAAAGAGCATTAGCT
>NZ_DATIRC010000019.1:0-11583 GCF_035470145.1 Romboutsia sp. | reverse complement strand
TTAAATGAAAATTTAGATAATTATATAAAAGATATAAAGAAGCTTGATTAATCAAGCTTCTTTATATCTTTTATATAATTATCTAAATTTTCATTTAAAATATTTTTAAATTCAATATTATCTTCATATCCTTCTTTATCTGTATTATTTAAATGAAGGTTGTAAATTAATTTATTATTTATGCTCTTAAAGAAGAAGTCCATAACTATTTGCCCACCCATGAATTGAGTTTCATAGGAAAAAGAACCTCATACTGCAATATACATTCCTATACGTTTTTTATTTCTATCTATTGATGGTTTGTTTAATATGTATTTACTTGCATAAATAGCTTGAGTTCTATCTACAACTGTTTTTACTTTAGCTGATACACAATCAAAATGTACTGGACTTATTACGATTACTCCTTTTACCTTATCAAACATTTCATACATTGGAGTCATATCATCTTTTATTCTACAGTAACCCGTTTTATCACAAAATCCACAAGCTGTGCAATATTCTATATTCATGTCGTATATATTAAACACTTCACTACTTATATTATTTTCTGTTAATTTACTATTTATTTCATTTGCCATTTTAAAACAGTTTTTACTTCTTCTTGGACTTCCATTTATTATTAAAATCTCTGTATTCACTTTTATCCCCCCTGTTTATCTTTTAACATAACTACTAAAATATCATCGTCATAGTTATTTTTTCCTGCAAATTCTTTTAGTTGTAATTTTAAATTTTCAACTATTTTTTGTTGACTAAATCTAAAGTTATGTTGTAAGAATTTTTCTAATTTAGAAATTCCATATTCTTGTTTTAATTCATTCTTTATTTCTAATATCCCATCTGTGTACATACATACCATGGAATATTCTTCTATTTCTTGAGTATTGTCAACATACTCTGCATCTTCCATTATTCCTATTGGTATTCCCTTTATACAATTTAAGTCACTTACTAATGTCCCATCTTTTTTTATAATTATTGGACTATAATGACCTGCATTTGATATTGTTATTGTGTTTGATTTTGTATTAATCATACTTATTAAACAAGTAGTAAATACTCCCATTTTATCAAACTCATCATATAGCATTTTATTTAAATTAGTCATTATTTCACTAGGAGTTTTGTATTGATGACAAAGCACTTTAAAAGCCCCTTTTATTATTGCTACTACATAATTAGATACCATACCATGACCCATAACATCAGCTACTATATAAACTATCCTATCTTCATCAACTCTCATAGCATAGTAGAAATCTCCGCCTACTACTCTTGCGGGTTTATGATAATAACTTAATTCTTTTTGATCATTACACTCCATTTTACCTTTATCCATTATAAGTTTTTGCTGTTTATTTAAAAGGTTTAGCTCATTTGCTAAAACTTTATGTTTAACTTCTTCAATATTATATTCATAAAGTTGCATAGCTACTGAAACTTGTTTCGCTAATATACTTAATATATTTAAATCATCATTAGTATAATTTTGGCTATTTGCACATACTATACAACCAATTACCTCGTTCTTATCTTTTAATTTATAATATATATAACTTTCTAACTTACTTCCATCTTTACAATTTATTTTTATATTATTAGAATATGAACCCATAGAATCTTGAGATACAATACTTTCTATTATCGGATATACATTTATTTGTTTTTTATCTCCACTATTATAGCAATTGAATAGTCTGTTTCTATATTCTTGCTCATTAATAATTATTATAGCTTCCTTACTATTTGTAATATTACAAGCTTGTTTACTCAAATGTTCTAAGAATCCATTTATATTTTTGTTAAGATACAGTTTTTTTGTAGCTTCGTTTATAGATGATATGGCACCTCTTAACTTGTGTATTAATAATTGAGTATTATTATTTTTCGTAGTTATTTCTATTGATAAACTTATTAAAGACGATACTGAAGATATGAAGTCTATATCTTGTTCTGTTAAATAATCTTCTTCAGTTAAAAAACATGTCATAAAACCTACTACTACGTTATTTATTATAAAAGGAAAAACAATCCGACCTATATATCCTTCTGCTTTAGCTAATTCTCGTTCTTGCTCTGCTCTTTCATCATTAAATACATTTTCTATATATACTTTCTTTTTTTCTTTCACAGCTTCATGCACGTATTTAGGATATTCATTAAAATCTATTTTTACACCTCTTGGACTATTCATAGGGAAAACTTGGGGTATATACTCTAGCGTTTTTGAACACACTAAATAGGCATGTTGATAATTATTTTTATAAAATAAATTCACACACGCCTTAGTTGGATGGACCACTTCAAGCATCTTTTCTACTATTTTATCTTTTATACTAAAAAAGTCTGTTGACTCTGTTACCATAGCGGATATATCTACTAAATTTTTCATTTTGTAACTATCATTATTAGAATTCCTCATGTCAGTGTTCCCCCTAGTTTTATTTATCTATTTAATATTACTATATATGTCTTTTATAGTAAATACAAAAACTACCATAAAACTAAGCACTATAGCTATATTAAAGCCTGCTACGAGCCCAATTATTAAAAGTATTATAAGTACATTTAATCCTGACTTGCTTCCTTCACTATCTATGTTTATTTTAGGTAATTCAATATTATTTTTAAAACTTTCTATACTTTCTCTTATTTGCTGTTCTAGCTTGATTTTATATATTATATAAGCTATCTCCACTAAAAATATTCCTATTCCAAATATAGTATTTATATTGAATGCTAATATAAGTATAACCATTGCCATTATTAGTTTAATAAATTTTAAAAATATACTATCTATCTTCAAAGTAATATTTCTAATTTCCTTACATTCATCTCTTAATGTGTAGCCTGATGATGACATTCCTTTCATTTTAGTCTTTACTATTTCAGAATAAAATAGCTTAATTATACCATTTATCATTTTAAATCACTCCTTTTACATATATTTGTAATTTTTACAATTATAATATTTTTTATACTTGTCAATAATAAAAAGGTCAGTTTTTTTTAAAATCATATTAAAAGGAGTGTTTTTTATGCAGATTGAACAGCTTGACTTAGAAACACGTAGTAAAATATATAGTTATACAAAAAAAATTCTCCGTAAATACCAAAAGGGAATTACAACAGGTAAGCTTACTGCTGATAAATTTGCAGAAAATATTTTGTCTGACGAATGTATTAGCGATATATTAGATGAAAAAACTTTATCTGAGCAAGACTTTAGACTATCGTATATTGATTATATACAAACACTAATCCATATGCAAAATGAAAATTTATCAAATAGTAAAAAAACAAAAAATAGGACGGTTCCTGAGAAACCAACTATAACTCAAAAAATTCAACTTAAAAATTTACTTTCTTCTACAGGATATAGTTTGTCTATACCTTATGAGTATTTAACAGCTATTGATGTGGAAAGTATAATAAAGTACATAAGTACAGGATTTATTGATTTAGGAAATGAAAGAATATACAACTACGTACATAGGCCTAATCCAAATTAATATAAAAAATTTGCTTCGCTAATGTCGCTCAAATAGTTCGCCCACACGTGGCTCAAACGACATTTAAAATCAAATCCGTTGCTTGATTAACATATTGATGAACTATTTCAAGTCTATCAGTTGGTATTATAATTTATCTATAATTTTAAAATGAATATAATTTCCTATGTATTATAAAAAAAGAAGTCTAAAGACTTCTTTTTTTATAACAATCTAATACTGACTATTTTATAGTTTAACTTATATTATCCTAATGCTTTTTCTAATTTTGATAAATGTTGTATTGGATAATATCTTAGCAACTCTCTAAATTCAGTTACTGATAATCCTTCTGTTGTTGTGTAAATACGAATCTTTTCATCTAAATCCGCATTTATAAATTTAGTTTTTATTTCTTCAAAGTTAACAGTAGACATACGTATCACTCCTTATGTAATATATTTCTTACTTATTTTATCCATCCATAAGGATTTTATCCAAGTCTTAAAGTTTTTAATCCTCATAAAAAGTAAACCTTATAGCTTATAAGCTATAAGGTTTACTTTAATTAATCTTCTATTATTGTTGCTTTCCTGACATTTGTTGTTCTGCCATTTCAACTAATTTCTTAGTCATATATCCACCTACGTAACCATTTTCTCTTGCTGTAAGGTTTCCTTTATCAACTTGTTGATAGTTTGACATACCAAGTTCATTAGCTATCTCTAATTTCATTTGATTTAAAGCTGCTTTTGCTCCTGGTACTGCTTTTTTATTATTAGTATTTGACATTGTTGATTACCTCTTTTCTGATATAATTTTATTACTTGATAATATTATATGAATTTGTCAATTTAAAATCCGAGGTAAGTTTTACCACCAAGTTTGAAAAATACCTAACAATAATATCCTGCCAAATATCCTGTTGAAAATGCTATTTGAAGATTAAATCCTCCTGTATACGCATCAACGTCTATAACTTCACCAGCAAAAAATAATCCTTCTACTAACTTAGATTCCATTGTGCTTGCATTTATTTCACTTACTTTTACTCCTCCAGATGTTATTATAGCTTCATCTATTGGTCTATATCTTTTTAATGTAAAGGTTAAGTTCTTTAACAAATGAACTAAATTCTTTCTTTGCTCTCTAGATATTTGATGTACTACTAATTCTGAATCTATTTCACTTAGTTTTATTATTACTGGTATTAATTTCTTAGGTAATAAATCATCTAATGCTTTCTCAAACTTTTTATTAGTATATTTTTGGAAATCTTTTTGTATTCTCTTATCTAATTTTTCTTCATCTAGTGCAGGTTTTAAATCTATAACTATTTTATAGTTTTCTTTAGTAGTATCTTTCATTCTACAGCTAGCTGATTTAATTACAGGACCATCTAATCCATATTTAGTAAATTCAAGTTCTCCAAAATCATCGTATACTTTTTTATTTTTGCTATTATATACCGTAATAGCTATATTTCTAAGCGCTAATTTTTCTAAATCTGCTACAAAATTTTCTTGTACTTCCATTCCTATTAATGATGGCTTAATATCTGTTATCTTATGTCCTTGAGATGCTGCAAACTTATATCCATCTCCTGTTGAACCCGTAAGAGGATAGCTAAGTCCTCCCGTAGCGATTATTACAGAATCACATTTTATTTCTTTTTTAGTATTTAAAATAATTTTTTCTATTTTATTATTTTTGGATACTATTTTATCTACTTTTGCATTTAATATCAGCTTTACGTCTTTACTTTTTATTTGTTTTTCGAGTGCATTAGCTATATCGTGAGCTTTATCACTTTCAGGAAAAACTCTTTTTCCTCTTTCTGTTTTTGTTTTTACACCAAGCTTATTAAACATGTTTATAACATCTGCATTTGTAAATGTATAAAATGCACTATATAAAAATTTCCCATTAGTAGGTACATTTTCTATTAATTCTTCAATTTCACAGTCATTGGTAATATTGCATCGCCCTTTTCCTGTTATTAAAATTTTCCTTCCTACTCTATGATTTTTTTCAACTAAAGTTACATCTAATCCTCTATCTGCCGCAACTGAAGCCGCCATCATACCCGCTGCTCCCGCTCCTATCACTACTACTTTTTTCAAAATTACACCTCTTTTAATATCTGTCTTCTAATTTAAATAATTCAAATAAAACTAAATACTTTTTACTTATCTTAACATAATCAAATATTTTACCAAATAAAATAATAATATACTTAATTAAACATCTATAGCATTATCATCATGATATAAAAAAGCGCCAATCACAAAATTAGCGCTTTAAAAGTTAACTTTTATAAGTTTAATTATATTATTATTCTCCAACCACACCTATATAAGGTAAGTTTCTATACTTTTCTGCCCAGTCAATTCCGTATCCTACTATAAATTTATCTTCTATAACAAATCCTACATAGTCAACTGGTATATTAACTTTTCTTCTTTCAGGTTTGTCTAATAGTGTACATAATTTTAAAGACTTAGGATTTCTAGTTTTAAGTGCTGCAACTAAGTTGCTTAAAGTTAATCCTGAATCTATTATATCTTCAACTATTAATACATTTTTACCTTCTATATTAACATCTAAGTCTTTTAGTATTTTTACAGTTCCTGAACTTTCAGTTGAATTTCCATAACTAGAAACACTCATAAAATCTATATTAACATCTAAATTTATTTTTCTTATTAAGTCAGAAACAAATACACTTGCTCCTTTAAGGATACCTACTACTAATAATTCTTCTCCTTTAAAATCTTTTTCTATTTGCTTAGCTATTTCACTTACTTTTTGAGCTAATTGTTCTTCAGATATCATTACTTCTGTAACCTTGAACATATTAATCCTCCTAATTTTTACGTATATTATTGTAATTATAGTATATCATACATCTCAAAATAATAGAATTTTTTTATTTTATTTTTAATAATAATTCGTTTATATGTAATTCTATACAACATTATAATTATATTTTACCCGTAAAGTGACTATACTATTAAAATTAACAATATAATTTAGAATCTTATATTTATTTTTATTTAATATTTTCTATTTTTCTTATACATAAAATTTTATTTGTATTATAATTTAAATATACAAACTAAGGAGGTATTTTTTATGAGTGTAAATCATGGCGCTAATTTATATGACTTATCTAAAAAATATGGTTTTTCAAAAGATGAGTTTTTAGATTTTAGTTCTAATATAAATCCATTTGGAGCATCTAAGCTTGCTAAGGAATATGTTATAAATAATATAGATCAAGTTTCTATATATCCAGATCCTAATTACATAAATTTAAAAAAATCTATATCAGATTATTGTAATTGTTTAGAAAAAAATATAATTTTAGGAAGTGGTGCAACTGAATTAATTTCTTCTTTTGTAAAAACCATTAATCCTAGTAATGCCTTATTACTTTCTCCTGCTTATTCTGAATATGAAAAAGAATTAAGTAAAATTGAGTGTAACATCGATAAGTACTATTCTAGGAAAGAAAATGATTTTAAAATTGATATAATTGATATAAATGAACTTATTAATAATGTTAATAAAAACAACTATCAATTAATAATTATATGTAACCCTAGTAATCCAACTGGTTTTACTTTTACATGTAGTGAAATTGAGATGTTATTAAAAAATACAAGTGCTTTTGTAATGGTAGATGAAACTTACATTGAATTTACTGATTCAAATAAATTTTCATCTACTAAGTTAGTTGATACTTATGATAATTTATTTGTTATAAGAGGAACTTCTAAGTTCTTTTCTACACCAGGCATTAGACTCGGGTATGGACTTATTTCTAATAAAAAGGTACAAGAAAGTATTAACTCTAATTTAGATTTATGGAATATAAATATTTTAGCTTCTTTGATGGGTGAAATCATGTTTAAGGATAACGATTTTATAAATAATACTGTTAATGTAATGACTGAGCAAAGAACTTTATTAATTAATGAACTTAGAAAGTTAGATGATCTGAAAGTTTTCGATAGTCAAGGTAACTTCATATTATGTGAAATTACGTCAAAGAGTTTAACTGCTAAAGAAGTTAGAGAAAAATTAATTCCTCATAAAATTATAATTAGAGATTGTGCTTCTTTTGATGGATTAGATGAATACTTCTTTAGAGTATGTATTTTAAAGCCTGAGGAAAATCAACTTCTACTAGATTCTTTACGTAATATCCTAAAATAATAAAAAATTGACTTCTCTTGAGCGACATGTCGACGAATCACTTTATGTCGCTCAAATGGTTTGTCAATATGTGGCTCAAACGACCTTGTAAAGATCAGGTCTGTTGATTGAGAAACGTGTTGGCGACTGTTTTAAGCTTAATAGTTGAATTTATACGAAAATTATATTTATCAACAGTTTTAAAATGAATATAATTTCCTATGTACTATAAAAAAACCTTCAAGAAAATCAAATTTTCTTGAAGGTTTTTTATTATTTGAAGTAAATTTATTGGCTTATTAATTAAGCAGCTCTCTTATTATCTTTTTTAGATATTTTGTTGTTTATATGATCAACAACCGCTGCTATAGCGTTATCTCCAGATACGTTTGCAGCTGTTCCGAAACTATCTTGAGTTAAGTATAAAGCTATCATTAAACTTGCAAGTCCACCATCTGATGGTATACCTATCATTGGTAAGAAAGGAAGTGCACTCATTATTGCTCCACCTGGTGCTCCTGGTGCTGCAACCATTGCTATACCTAACATTAATATGAATGGCATCATAGTAGCAAAACTATGGTCCATACCGTTCATCATAAGTACCGCAACTGCAAATGATGTAACAGATATTATACTTCCTGATAAGTGAATTGTTGCACATAAAGGTACACAGAATTCTCTTATTTCTCTACTTACGCCATTGCTTTTAGCACATTCAACGTTAACTGGTATAGTAGCCGCTGAAGATTGAGTACCTATAGCTGTTAAATATCCAGGTATTTGGTTCTTTAACATCTTGAAAGGATTTCTTCCAGTGAAAGTCCCTGCCGCTACAAATTGTAACGTGATGTATATCAAGTGTAGAGGTATTACTATTAAGTAAACTCTCCAGAATACATTTAATATACTCCAAACTTGTCCAGCATAAGTTATATTAGCAAATGTTCCTGCTATATATATTGGTAATAATGGTATTATTATTGTAGATAAAGTTTTTGTGATTATTTCTTGGAATTCTAAAGCCATTCCATATAAAGTTTCACCTTTACCATTGTTTCTTAAAGCTGATATTCCAAGACCTAACATAAATGCAAATACTATTGCAGCTGTTACGTCTACCATTGGTGCTAATGGTATACTGAATATTGCTGATAACATTCCAGCTTCAGGATCCCCTATTTGCGATGCAACACTTGGATCTATGAAAGATGGGAATATTGTTGATGCTACTAAGAATGCTGTTGTTCCTGCTACTATAGTAGAACCATATGCAATTCCTGTAGTTATTCCTAATAATTTTCCAGCTCCTGTTGCTAAATCTGCTATACCAGCTGTAACAAATCCTATTATTATAAATGGTATAACGAATTTTAAGAAAGCTGAGAACAATGTACTTGCAGTTACTAAAATTTTAACTATAAATTCTGGTGCAAAGCTACCGATTAATATACCGGCTATGATACCCATAATTAACTTAGGAACTAATCCTATTTTCTTCATGTAAGTGTCCCCCCTTGTTGTTTTTTGTCTTTCTATAGTCTATAATAAGGTATTTTTTCCATTTAGTCAACGTTTTCCCCCCTTTTTTTGTTTTTTCTTCATTTTTTTGCTTGTATTTATTTTTTAGTTTAATTTTTAATTTTATAAATCTTGTTTTTTCAATTTTTATTTTTTTGAAATCATCGTCCAATCAACTCGAATTATAATAAATTAAATTAAATTTTAAATTAAAAATAGTAGTGATAAAATATCACTACTATTTTTAATCTCTTATATGAAAATCTACATCCTCTATAATTTTAGGATCTTTATTTTTTTTTATTATTTTCTTATATTTTTCTATCTCCTCATTAACAATTCCTAAGCTCCAAACCAATACAAACATATCATCTATAAATCCAAATATACCAACTATTATTTCTGGTATAAAATCTATACCTGATACTATATATATAATTGCTATAGTTAACGCAAATATTAATCTGAACTTATTTATTATATTCACTCTTTTATCGCTTATAAAATCAGGTATCTTAAATATATTTATGATAAAAAGCAACCCCAATTTAGCTTCCCTAAATCTCACTAAAACTCTTTTTAAACCATCTAATAAAGCATCTATTACTTTCATTAAGTTTTTCATATTTATCACCCCATAAGTTTAACTTAAAACCTATTATAACCTATATGCTTTTTTTGATAAATATATTAAATTAAATTTATATAATTAAAGTAAGTGTACTTCGGCAGCACTACACTTTTTCACCATTTCTTTCGGCCATATGCCAACTTGAACCTCTCCTATATGTGCTTTATTTAAAAAGTACATACATATTCTTGATTGACCTATCCCTCCACCTATAGTATATGGAAGTTCTCCATTTAATAATGCTTTATGATAGTCTAAACTTCTTCTATTATCACAGCCTGATACTCTTAATTGTCTATCTAAACTTTCTTCATCTACTCTTATTCCCATTGAAGATAATTCTATTGCATTGTCTAGCACTGGGTTATAGAAAAGTATATCTCCATTTAAATCCCAATCATCGTAGTCTGGGCTTCTTCCATCATGTTTGTCTCCACAAGTAAGTTCTTTTCCTATTTGCATTAAAAATACAGCACCTTTATCTCTAACTATTTTATCTTCTCTTTGCTTTGGTGTTAACTCTGGGTACATATCTAATAATTCCTGAGATGTTATAAAAGTTATTTCTTCTGGAAGAACTCTTTTTATCTCTGGGTACATTTGATGAACATGTTCTTCTGTTTCTTTAAATACTCTATATATTTTTGTAACTACATTTTTTAAAGTTTCCATATTTCTATCGCTTTTATCTATCATAAGTTCCCAGTCCCATTGATCTACATATATAGAATGGATATTATCTAGCTCTTCATCTTTTCTAATAGCATTCATATCTGTATATATTCCTCTTCCAACTGAGAAACCATATTTCTTTAAAGCCATTCTTTTCCATTTAGCTAAAGATTGAACAACTTCAGCTTTTTTCCCCATATCTGGAACTTGAAAACTTACTGCTTTTTCTATTCCATTTAAATCATCATTTGTACCTGTTTCAGGTAATACAAATAATGGTGATGATACTCTTGTAAGTTTTAATGTTTCTCCTAATCTATTTTCAAAAAAATCCTTAAGATGTTTTATCGCTTGTTGAGTTTGAATAACTCCTAAACTAGTTTTATATTGCTCTGGTATTATTAAACACATATTTTATACTCTCCTTATATTTTAGTTTTTTATAACTTGCCTTCTTTTAGCTATGTTACATAATTAATTTTATAATTTGAGTATGACGTCATACATTTTTACTACTTATTACTTCTATTTTTATTATAATATTGTAGCTAGGTCTGGCCATGACCTTTTTTGTATATAAAAAAACCTCTCGTCTCTATATATAAAATATAGGGACGAAAGGTTATTCTTCCGCGGTACCACCCTGATTAACTTGAAAAAATCAAGTTCTCCTTATAATGTAGCGAGATTTCTCTCAGTACATTCCAACTTGATAACGGATTGGTTCCGGCTAAGCCTACTATTTATGATAAAATTTCGGTTAGCAACTCCAGGATGTTCTTCAATATAGGCTTCGTATTGGACTCTCACTATCACCAACTCGCTGAAACTACATACTATATCTACTCTTCCTTTCACAGTCTTTAAGACTTATTATTCATTACTCTTATATCTTGTAGTAATTTTAATCTATTAATTTAGCTCTGTCAACTCAATTGTTTTTTCCGCTTAATTAACTATCCTTATTTATTGCGTGTATTTTCTGAATTTTTATTCATTTATATTGAATTTTGATAAAATAGCTTTATTTTATTAAATTAAATTTTACTTTTACTATATATTAAA
>NZ_DATIRC010000018.1:0-3100 GCF_035470145.1 Romboutsia sp. | reverse complement strand
AAAAGTTTTCAAATTTCTCTGGATTATCTATATCATCTAATAAGTCAATATACTTATCTAAAGCTAATTGGAATGGTTTTAGTGCCATATATCCACTATTCATAAAACTTCCTGGAATTACACCAAATGCATCTACCATACTATCTATATTTAAGTGTTTACTCCATTTAAATAATAATGCATCTGTTTCTACATCGAAGTCTATAGGAGTAACCATTGTAGTTAATGTATTTACTTTTTCTGGGTATATGGATGAGTATATAGTTGAGTAGGTACCCCCCTGACATACTCCTAATAAATTTACTTTATCTACTCCTTTTTCTTTTCTTATATGATCAACACAGTTGTTTATATATCCATTTATATAGTCATCCATAGTTAAGTACATATCCTCTTTAGCTGGATATCCCCAATCTACTATATACAAATCAAGTCCTTTGTTTTGTAAGTTTTTTATCATACTTCTATCTTCTTGTATATCCATCATATACTGCTTATTTACTAAAGCATAAACTATTAAAGTTGGTATTTTAACTTTAGTTTCATGTGTAGATTTATAGTGATAAAGCTTCATCTTATCTTCACTATAAACAAGGTCTTTTGGAGTACTATCAACTCCTGAAACTTGAACTTCTTGTATAACATTTATTCCTTTTAATACCTTATCTTGAAATTTTAAAACTTCATCTAAATTTTTTTCAAAATCTATACCATTGAAAAGCATATTTTCGTCCCCCTATTTCATTTCCTCTTTTAAATCTTCGACTTCTCTTTTTAATTTTTTAACTTCTTTCTTTAATTCATATACAGTCTTATATAAACTATTCATATCACTTTGGTTTGGTATTGGCAGTGCTTCTAATTGTTTTTCTAATAAACTATCAAGGCTCTTTTTAAATGCCATCCCATTATCAACTACTTGACCTTGAAGCTTTGAATAGTGCTCAGTATTAAATAAACTTATAAATGCATTTTCATTTTTTACCCACCAATACTCATAAAATTCTTTAAAAGTCTTAGGCTGTTTATCTTCTTTTACCATACTTGTATATTCTTTTACCATTTCTTCCATCGTATCAACAGTAACTTTATATATACTAGCATTGTATTCGTTTAAAGTATTTATAAATTTGTAGTATGTATCCATACTTTCAAATTGTAATTTATACTCTTCTCTATTTATTCCTATAAGAGGTATATTTAATAATTTTCCTATAGTTTCTTCATATGTACTAGTCCATGATTTTGACAATTCTAGATAGGCATTTTTATCTCCTGATACTGCTTTATTCATATATTTAAAATAATCATTGTAACTATCTATACATAATTTACTTATTCTATCAAAATCCCCTTTATAAACTGACCATATCTCATTTTGTTTTTTATATATACTCTTAGTAGGTTCTGGTAAACAACTAATAAAATTATTTACAACCATATTAGTATAGTTTTCTTTCCATTCATCTATCAAATTTTTCATTTGATCTTCTGTAGAATCCACTATCTTCTCGTTCATATCAGTCCAAAATCCATATAATCCAGTATATATCTTGGAAATATCGCTATATTTATCTACTAAATCCACATTATCCATCTTTTGATTAAACGGATTAAACTTTGACCACATTTCTAAATAATCAAATTTGTCCTTCTTATCCTCAACCTTAAAACTATTTTGCCAATCTTCAAATATTTTCTTTTGTGTATTAGCCATATCCCCCAGAAAATCAAAATACTTTTGTTGTAAATCCATTATAAAATCCCCCTTATAAATGTTTGTAGTATCTATTTTAAATATTTAACTATTTTGGACTTGCCTATAAATACTCTACAATATATATATATTTTTTTTTTTAGAAATTATTACTTATTTTTTTTAAGGAGACCATTCATTCATATTCCTTATTAAATAGTCTTTGTATTCACTATCAATTTCATCTTTCAATTGCATTAAAAAAAGCACCACCTATGCTAAATAGAACCTTCTAAACTTAACATATAAGTTTAAATTCTATCTAACATAAGTTAGTGCTTTTAAATAATTCTTAGCAATTACTTCTTTGTATTTCCATACATTTCTTTTAATTGTTTTTGTATATCTTTATTTTCTAAATACTCGTCTAAAGTAGTTTTTCTATCCATTAATCCACTTGGAGTTATTTCTATTATTCTGTTTGCAAGAGTTTGTATCATCTCGTGGTCATGAGAGTTAAATAACATAACTCCAGAGAACTTTTCTAAACCTTTATTTACAGAAGTTATAGATTCTAAGTCTAAATGGTTAGTTGGGTCATCTAAAACTAATACGTTAGCATTAGATAACATAAGCTTTGATAACATACATCTAACTTTTTCTCCTCCAGATAAAACTTGAGCTTCTTTTAAAGCTTCTTCTCCAGAGAATAACATTCTACCTAAGAATCCTCTTATGAAACTTTCACTCTTTTCTTCTGAGTATTGTCTTAACCAATCTACTAATGAGTATTCAACCCCATCAAAGTATTTGTTATGATTTTTAGGAAGATAAGCTTGAGAAGTAGTTACTCCCCACTTGAAAGTTCCACTATCCGCAGTATCTTCTCCCATTAATATATTAAATAATGTAGTTATAGCTATTTCGTCACCCATAAATGCTACTTTATCATCTTTATCTAATCTGAAAGATACATTATCAAGTACCTTAACACCATCTACAGTTTTAGTTAATCCTTCAACTTCTAAAACTTCATTTCCTATTTCTCTTTCAGGAGTGAATCCAACATATGGATATCTTCTTCTTGATGGTTGTATATCTTCTAATTCTAATTTTTCTAATTGTTTTTTTCTTGATGTTGCTTGTTTTGCTTTAGAAGCATTTGAACTGAATCTTGCGATGAACTCTTTTAATTGAGCAGCTTTTTCTTCAGTTTTCTTATTTTGATCTTTAGCTAATTGTAATGCTAATTGACTTGATTCATACCAGAAATCGTAGTTACCAACGTACATTTGGATTTTACCAAAGTCAACGTCAACTATATTTGTACATATTTGATTTAAGAAATGTCTATCATGCGATACGATTATAACGATAGAATCTTCTAAATCCATTATAAAGTTA
>NZ_DATIRC010000017.1:0-65948 GCF_035470145.1 Romboutsia sp. | reverse complement strand
TTAGCGTCATTTTGGAAATATCTATCTTTCGAACCTTTTTCCATAGCTCCTATAGATCCCATTCCTCTATAAGTTTTATATGATCTACCTCTGTAAAGAACTGTTTCCCCTGGACTTCCTTCCGTCCCTGCAAATAATGATCCCATCATACATACAGAAGCTCCAGCTGCTAATGCTTTTACAACATCTCCAGAGTATTTTATACCACCATCTGCTATTACTGGTACACCATATTTATGACCAACTTCAGCACAATCCATAACTGCTGTTACTTGAGGAACACCTATACCTGCAACTACTCTTGTAGTACATATCGATCCTGGACCTATACCTACTTTAACACAATCTGCACCAGCTTTTATTAAATCTTCTGTTGCTTCTGGTGTTGCGACATTTCCTGCTATAACTTGAAGCTGAGGATAAGCTTGTTTAACTTTTGTAACTGCGTCCATAACTCCTTTAGAATGACCATGTGCACTATCTAAAACTACTGCATCTACATTAGCCTTAACTAAAGCATGTACTCTATCCATAAGATCTGCACTTATTCCTACTGCTGCTCCACATAGTAATCTTCCACGAGCGTCTTTTGCTGAATTAGGATATTGTATCTTCTTTTCTATATCTTTTATAGTTATTAAACCTTTTAAATGACCTTCATCATCTACTATAGGTAATTTTTCTATTTTATGTTGCTTAAGTATTTGTTGAGCTTCTACTAAAGTTACTCCTTCTTTAGCAGTTACTAGGTTTTCCTTAGTCATAGCATCTTCAATACTTTTAGTCATATCCTCTTCAAATTTTATATCTCTATTAGTTATTATTCCTATTAATTTGTTATCTTCATCAACTATTGGTACTCCTGATATTTTATATCTCCCCATTATATCATCCGCATCTTGTATGTTGTGATTTTTAGATAAATAGAAAGGATCTACTATAACTCCACTTTCACTTCTCTTTACTTTATCAACCTCTAGAGCTTGTTCTTCTATAGACATATTTTTGTGTATTATTCCTATACCACCTTGTCTAGCCATAGATATAGCCATTTTAGATTCTGTAACAGTGTCCATTCCCGCACTCATTAGAGGAATATTTAATTTTATTGTTTTAGTTAAGTATGTTCCTGTATTAACATCCTTTGGTAATACCTCCGACTTTTGAGGAACTAATAAAACATCATCAAATGTTAAACCTTCTTTTAATATAGTTGCCATGGTAGTTCTCCCTTCTTTATTTATGTTTTTATACGAACATTCAGTTCGTATTTTATTTTTTTGTTCGACTTGAAATATTGTACAAAAAAACCTGTATAGTAACTTCCATTATTATTCTCATAAAAGTGAAATTACTATACAGGCTTCCAAAATATCTTTTTTATAGCCAACCCATATGGATATATAATCAGCCTACAAGTTTGCTTTATACGATATTCTGCTATAATAATTTCACTCATAGTCAAGATATTTACGGTATCTCGGTAGAAACTCTCAGACCTTATTTCCGAGTATATACGAGTGATATATTGTATTCAATTGATAAATTATTTATTTAAGTTAAATCCTAATTTATCAAAAAATATTCGTTATGTCAATAAGTTTATGTCAAATTCTTCATTTATTCTACCATTTATTTTGTATAGTAATTGATTCAATGAGATTTTATATTGTTTTGCAATTGTTTTACAGTCTTCATACTCTGGTGTAACTTTTATTAACTTACCCTTATAATATCCCAACTTAACAGTAATTAAACCATAAGGAGTATTAATTTTAGTAAATTTTCTAGTTAATCTTTCTCTACTATATTCATGATACCTTACACCAAAAGTACTCGTCTCTATAAGTATTAATTCTACAAATTTTTGCAAATCCCTTTTTTCGCATAAAATTGACAATTTATTTGCTGGTCTGTTCTTTTTCATGTATATACTTTCTATATATACATCTAGTGCTCCATCTTCTAATATTTTATCATATAGGTATGAGTATACCTCTGAAGACATATCGTCAATGTTCGCATTTATTTCATATATTATTTCTTCTTTTTTTTTACTCCTATGATACTTCTTAACATATTTGGGGTTTCAAATTTTTTATGTCCAATTCCATATCCTATTTGACTGACCTCAAATTCTAACTCATCTACGAACTCATCACATAGAGTTTTTACTATTGCTGCACCTGTAGGAGTTGTACATTCACCCTTAACTGTATTTAACTTAATAGGTACTCCCTTAAGTATTTCTATAGTTGCAGGTGCAGGAACAGGCATTATACCATGGTCACATTTTACAAACCCTGAACCAACCGGAACAGAGTTTGCATATATTTTATCTACGCAAAGCAAATCTATTAATATAGAGGCTCCTATTATATCAACAATAGAATCTATTGCTCCCACTTCATGAAAATGTATTTTATCTATAGTAGTTCCATGCACCTTAGCTTCTGCTTCTCCTATAATCATAAATATTTTCTTAGACATTTCTTTTACATTATGATTTAATTCACTATTATCAATAATATCAAATATATCTATTAAATGCCTATGTGCATGAGTTTCTTTAGTTACTATATCTACATTAGTACCTACTATTCCACTTTCATTTTTTGAAGTTATTTTTATTTCAAATTCTTTATCTATATTTAATTTTTTTATTTCTTCTAAAAATAATTCTTTAGGAACTCCTAAGTCAAGTAAGCTCGCAATTGTCATGTCTCCAGAAATTCCATTAATCATATCAAAATAAAGTATTTTTTGTTCCATTATTTTCTCCTTTGATTTTGTCTTTTCCAAGCATAGTATTCCCATTTAAAATTATATTTGATTAATTAAACATTATTAATCTATTTTAATTTATTTATCATAGCTGCTAAGTATCCAGCCCCAAATCCATTATCTATATTAACCACTGAAATACCCGATGCACAGCTGTTTAACATCGTAAGAAGTGCCGATAATCCACCAAAATTAGCACCATATCCTACAGATGTAGGTACCGCTATCACTGGTACATCTACAAGACCTCCCACTACACTTGGTAATGCACCTTCCATACCAGCTACCGCTATCACTACTCTAGCATTCTCTAATATATGTCTACGATTTAATAATCTATGTATTCCTGCTACACCCACATCATAAATTCGTTCTACTTCATTTCCTAAAAATTTAGCAGTGTAGTATGCTTCATCGGCAACCGGAATATCTGATGTACCTCCTGTTACTACAACTATTTTCCCCTTACCTATATTCACTATATCATGATTTTGTATTTTTAGTATTTTTGATAATTCTTCATATTGTGCATATTTATATATTTTCTTAACTTTATCAAATGTTTCTTTTCTACACCTAGTCCCTAATATATTAGAGCCTTTTTCATTCATTTTTTCAATAATACCCAGTATATATTCATCCGTCTTCCCCTCACAATAAATCACTTCTGGATATCCGTTTCTTATTTCTCTATGGTGGTCTATATTGGCATATCCCAAATCTTCATATGGTAAATTTTTTAATTTACTTAATGCCATATCTATATCTATTTTGTTATCCTTTAAATCATTTAGTAACTCTCTCAAATCCATAATCAAACCTCTTATTCTAATATAATTATAAATATATCTATTTTCCTATAATTAACAATTATACATTATTTTAATTAACTTTAATCATAAAAGTTTCCTTTAACTACCACGTGAAATTTTCATGGTCAAATTTAATCACATGCTTCCTTTGCTTTAAATATAGCCATTTTGGTACATAAAGGACCTATTAACTCATATATTACTGTCGCTGCTAAAATAATAGTTCTTATCTTTTGACCATATAAAGGCAATTCAGCCTGCACTACCATAGCTAAACCTATTGCAACTCCAGCTTGAGGTATTAAAGTTAATCCTAAATACTTTTGAACTACAATATCTGATTTTGCAATTTTAGCACCTATATATACTCCTAATACTTTTCCCATAACTCTACATACTACATATCCTATCCCAATCATTCCAACTGTTTTTAGTACTGCTATATCTAACTCTAACCCTGATATCGTGAAAAATGATAAATATATAGGAGGAGTTATCCTGTCTACAAGTGAAAATAATTTATTGCTATTAGGTGCAATATTAGTTATTGTTGCCCCTAATAATATACACGTTAATAAAGGGGACAACCCAAAATAAGTAGATGTTCCTACCGCAAAAAATACCATTCCTATTATTATAGTTAATACTTGGTCATCGTCTTTTTTATTCCTAGTTACAATCGATAATAAAAAACCTAATATTATACCTACTAAAAATGAGATACTAATTTCAATTATTGGATTTAAAAGAGATATGAATGAAAAACTATCACTTCCATCTATAAATATCTGAGCTATAGAAATAGATATTCCAAATGCTATTACAGCAATAGCATCATCTATAGCTACTACAGGTATTAATGTATTAGTTAAAGGTCCTTTAGCCTTATATTGATTGATTACCATTATTGTTGCTGCTGGTGCTGTAGCTGCTGCTATTGCTCCTAGTGATATACTAAATGCTATCGACTGCTTCATAACAAATATCATAAATAAATCTACTATTAATACAGCAGTCAGCGATTCAAACAATGTTATTATTACTATTCCTTTTCCTATTTTTTTTAATTTAGAATAATTTAATGAACTCCCTATGTTATAAGCTATAAATCCTAATGCAACTTCAGAAATTATTGTTAAAGCTTCTATAGATTCCCTTGGAACTAAATTTAGAAAATGAGGACTTATTAATAATCCTGCAATTAGATACCCAGTTATTTTGGGTAACTTTAAATATGAAACTAAACTACCCATTATTATCCCCGAAAATAAAATTATACCTATATAATACAACACATGCATTTATAACACCTAGCCTTTTATACTATTTTTGTACTCATATATTTTTTAATTTAAAACATACCTCCAAATATTATAATTAATTTGATACCATTGTTAAATCAATATGAATATATTATTATATATAGAACAAAAGAGCTTAGTAAATAATTATTTACTAAGCTCTTTTATAAATATTTTATATTTATTACATCATTCCTGGCATTCCACCACCCATTGGTGGCATTGCTTGTTCTTTTTCTGGTAAATCCGCAACAGCGGCTTCTGTAGTTAAGAATACTCCAGCTATAGAAGCTGCATTTTGTAATGCACTTCTAGTAACCTTAGTTGGATCAACTATACCAGTTTCTATCATATTCACATATTTTTCGTTTAGAGCATCAAATCCTATTTCTGGTTCTTCACTCATAACTCTTTGTATTATTACAGCTCCTTCAAGACCTGCATTTGTAGCTATTTGTCTTAATGGCTCTTCTAATGATTTTCTTATTATTTTAGCACCTATTTGTACTTCACCTTCAAGTTCTTCTACTAACTTATCTAAAGCTGGTATAACACTTACTAAAGCAGTACCACCACCCGCAACTATACCTTCTTCTACAGCTGCTCTTGTAGCGTTAAGTGCATCTTCTATTCTTAGTTTCTTTTCTTTCATTTCAACTTCTGTAGCAGCTCCAACCTTTATAACAGCTACCCCACCAGCAAGTTTAGCTAATCTTTCCATTAACTTTTCTTTATCAAATTCAGAAGTAGTTTGTTCTACTTGATGTTTAATTTGATTTACTCTATCTTCTATAGCTTTCTTATCTCCATAACCATCTACTATAGTAGTACTGTCTTTAGTTACTTTAACTGAAGCAGCTCTACCTAACATAGTTATATCAGCTTCTTTTAAATCATACCCTAATTCTTCAGATATCACTTGACCACCAGTAAGCGTAGCTATATCTTCAAGCATTGCCTTTCTTCTATCTCCAAATCCTGGCGCTTTAACAGCCACTACTTCAAATGTTCCTCTTAGCTTATTAACTACTAATGTAGATAATGCTTCACCTTCTACATCTTCAGCTACTATTAATAACTTTTTACCTTGTTGAACTATTTGCTCAAGCACTGGTAATATTTCTTGTATGTTCGATATCTTCTTATCTGTTATTAATATATATGGATCATTTAAAACAGCTTCCATCTTATCTACATCTGTTACCATGTATGCAGATACGAACCCTCTATCGAATTGCATACCTTCAACAGCATCTAATTCAGTATGCATAGTCTTAGACTCTTCAACTGTTATAACTCCATCTTTACCTACTATTTCCATAGCTTCTGCTATTAATTTTCCTACTTCTTCATCTCCAGCAGATATAGAAGCAACTTGAGATATAGATTCTTTAGTTTCTATAGTTCTTGATTGATTTTTCAATTCTTCAACAGCTACTTCAACAGATTTTTGTATACCTTTTCTAATTAAAACTGGATTAGCTCCAGCTGTTACGTTCTTTAATCCTTCTCTTATTATAGCTTGAGCAAGAACTGTAGCAGTTGTTGTCCCATCTCCTGCAACGTCATTAGTTTTAGTAGCAACTTCCTTAACTAACTGAGCTCCCATATTTTCAAATCTATCTTCTAGTTCTATTTCCTTAGCTATTGTAACACCATCATTAGTTATAAGAGGCGCACCAAATTTTTTATCTAATATAACATTTCTTCCTTTAGGTCCTAATGTAACTTTTACTGTATCTGCTAACTTATTTACACCAGTTTCTAAAGCTTTTCTTGTATCTTCGGCAAATTTAATTTCTTTAGCCATTTTAACCCCTCCTAAATATTATTCAACTACAGCTAATATATCGCTTTGTTTTAATATTGTGTATTCTTGACCTTCTATTTTAACTTCTGTGCCTGCATATTTTTGGAATATAACTTTGTCTCTAACTTTTAATTCCATAACTATTTCTTTTCCATCAACGACCCCGCCTGGTCCAACTTCAACAACTTCAGCCATTTGAGGTTGTTCTTTAGCTGCCCCTGGTAAAACTATCCCACTTGCAGTTTTCTCTTCAGCTTCTAACTTTTTAATCACTACTCTATCAGCTAATGGTCTTATTTTCATGATTTTTACCTCCTAAATGAATTGTTTATATTAAAGGAATTTATAAAATTCCACTATTGACATTTAATAAATTCAATAAATAAAATTTAAAATTCAATTTATTTATATGTAAAATAAATATATACTATAATAATTTTATCACTCTATAACTAAGAGTGCTAACAATTATTATAGTATACTAAATACCCATAATTTTCAATACTTTTTGTTAAATATTTATAATATAGGTGAAAATAATCTAGCTATTGATTCTTTAATTTTTTTTATGATATTTCTACTTTTAAAATCAGTATCTTTTATCTCTTCACTGTATTTTAAATCTTCAAAAAAATCATCTGTCATTATCTTTACAACGTCTTTATCATATATAAATGCATTTATTTCAAAATTGAGCATAAAGCTTCTTAGATCCATATTTGCAGAACCTGTAGAAGCTATTTTATCATCTATTATAACTATTTTAGAATGTATAAATCCTTTTGTATAAAGATACACCCTACCTCCAGATCTTAAAATATCATCAAAATACGAATAAGATGCACTGTTTACCATTTTGTGATCAGCTATTTTAGGGAAAATTATTCTTACATCTACCCCACTTAATGCTGCACTTTTTAAAGCTCTAAGGATACTTTCATCAGGTATAAAGTATGGAGTTTCTATATATATATTCTTTTTCGCTTGGCAGATGGCTGAAAAATATGCATAGTGTATAGCCTCCCAGTCACTATCTGGGCCACTCGCCACCACTTGAACCATACTATCTCCACAGTAATCCATCTTAGGAAAATATTCTTTTACTATAATAATTTCTCTTGTTGTATAATACCAATCTATTAAAAATATCATCTGTAACATATATACTGAGGTTCCTTCTATCCTAATATGAGTATCTCTCCAGTATCCAAATTTTTCATTTTTACCTAGGTATTCATCTCCTATATTTATTCCACCAGTGTATCCAATTTTCCCGTCTATAACTACTATTTTTCTATGATTTCGATAGTTTAGTTTTCCACCTATAACAGGGAACTTAGCTGGTAAAAATGGCATTATGTCTATCCCATGCTGTTTCATTTCATTGAAAAATTTTCTATGAAACCAAAATCTCCAACATCCAACATCATCATATAGGATTCTTATTTTTACACCATCTTTTGATTTTTCTATTAACAAATCCTTTATTTTTCTACCTATATTACTATCTTTTATTATAAAATACTCTAAATGTATATGGTCTTTTGCTTTTTTTATATCTTTAATAAGGTTATCAAACTTTTGATTTCCGTCTATATATACGTCTATATTATTATTCGTTGTAAATGGAAACATCCCTGTATTTAATAAAAGACTTATTACTCTTTTCTTCGTATATTCGCATTCACTTTCATTTAATAATTTATTTTTCTTTATTGATTCTTTTTCTAATTCTACTAATTCTTCTATTTCTTTTAGATTTTCGAATAATTTTTCTTCCTTTATATTACTTGCTAATTTTTGCGTCTTAAACAGCTTTCTTTTCCTTATGTTCCTTCCAAAAACTGCATAAATTACTAATCCTATTCCTGGAAGCAATATAAATATTAATAACCATGTAACAGTTCTAGCGGGGTCTCTATTCTCAAGTATAATAGACATGGAAATTATCGCTGCAGCCAAATATGATACTATTAAATAGCTTAAAAACAAAAATCCTCCAATACTCATGGCTAATCCCTCTTTTATCTATCTTCCTATACCAAGTTCTCTAGCATAATAGAATAAATATTGTTGCGCAAACCCTGATAACTCTGCAAATTTGTCTATTGCATATTTTCTTATTTTCGGTAAGCTCATATTATCTTCTACATAGAATTCTTGCATAACTCTCTTAACCCAAACATCTACAGGGAACGTATCATACTTTTGTATCCCAAATAAAGCTATACAGTCAGCTACTTTAGGTCCTACCCCATTGAACTTAGTTAATTCTTTTATACACTCTTCTGTACTCAAACTTGTATATTCAGATATATTTTCATTATTTTTCATTACATTTTCTATTGTACTTTTTATATATTTATCTCTAAAACCAGTTTGACATGCTCTTATTTCTTGTTGAGAAACGTTATTTAATTCTTGCGGCGTTGGAAATGCATAGTACTCTTTACCTTCATAATTTCCTATATACTTTCCATAATTTCTTGATAAATTTTCAATAGCCTTTTGTATCATAGGAATTCTATTATTTGATGAAATTATAAATGAAATAAGCATCTCCCAACCATCTTGTTTAAGAATTCTTATACCCCAACCAAAATCTGTTGCTTTATCAAGATATTCATCCATATTTTTTAGAGAATTTTTTATCTCTGTGTAATTTGTTCCTAAATCAAAATAATTATACCAAAGATTGTTAAAATCCTTTAAATTAGTGTTATTTAAATAAATTTTATCATCAACTTTAGCTACATTTATTACCTTTCCTTTTGCAACACCTGTGTACGATCCATCTTCTTGTTTGTGCCACCTAAAACATTGCCCACATTCAAATATATGCTTCGGATCAAAATCTGCTACTCCCTCTAATATAACAGAATTATTTTTTTCATAAACGTTCATTATATTGTCTCCTCTTTGGGTATTTATATTAATTATCAATACTTTTAATTTACCCAAATTTTACATAAATTAAATGATTTTTTTTATATATGCAAATTTATTTTAAAAAGTCTAGGGTAGAATTTAAAAAACTTTTTTGATAAAATACATAAGACATTATTTTTAGAAGGTGATTTTAGATGAATAACAGAGGCGTGTTTATTGCCATAGAAGGGGCTATTGGTGTAGGAAAGACTACATTAGCAACTATACTTAATCAACATTTTGGTTATACTCTTTTAAGAGAAATAGTTGAAGAAAATCCTTTCTTATCAAAATTTTATACAGATATTAAAGAATATGCTTTACAAACAGAAGCATTTTTTCTATTTAATAGGGTAAAACAATTAGAAGATATCGAAAAAAACGCATTAAGTAAGTCGCAGGGTGTAGTTAGTGACTACCACATTATAAAAAACCTTATATTCGCAGGAATAACTCTTGATAAAATGCAATTCCATAGATATAAGCAAATGTATAATATATTCGTTAATGATTTACCTCAACCAGATATAATAATATATTTACATTCTAAAACAGACGTTTTAATGAAAAGAATCGCTATGAGAGATAGAAGCTTCGAAAGACAAATGGATAGAAATTATATACACGAATTAAGCACAGAATATAAGTATTATTTCAATCCACTATCTATAAAACACAACTTCATGGGTAAAGAACCTATAATTATAGAAGTTGATAATTCAAATCTGGATTTCTTAAATAACGAAAAAGATAGACAATTTATAATAAATAATGTAGAAGATGCAATAAAGGCCTTAGGAGGACAGACATAATGTTTAATTTAGTAAATCAATGTAATAAACCTTTAAATAGAGATTTATTCATAACAGTAGCAGGAAATGTCGGTGCGGGAAAATCTACTTTAACAAAATTAGTTGGAGAAAGACTTGGATTTGAAACTCACTACGAAAAAGTTGACGGAAATCCATATTTAGAAGATTTTTATAAAGATCAAGAAAAATGGGGATTCCATTTACAATTATATTTCTTAGCTCAAAGATTTAAACAACAAAAAGAAATAGATAGCAATGGATTAAATAACATACAAGATAGAAGTATATATGAAGACGTTGAAATATTCGCTAGAAACTTATTTGATAATGGGAAAATGAGCAAAAGAGATTATATAACTTATAGAGATTTATTCAACGATATGGTACCCCATCTAAGAAGGCCGGACTTAATGATATACTTAGATGGTTCTATAGATACTATAGTTCATAGAATAGGTCTTAGAGGACGTGAGATGGAAAGAGCTGTTGATATAGGTTATTGGACCAATCTTCACAATAGATACGAGAGATGGATACACGAATATGATCAATCACCTGTTTTATATGTAAATATAAATGAGATTGATTTAATAAATAACCCAGAACATCTTGATATGTTATGTAATGAAATAAAAAAAATTTTAGGAATGTAGAAATACATTCCCTTTTTTAATGTAAAAAAGTCTTCAATTGAAGATTTATCAGGAATACCTTTTTGAAGTACATATACTAAAATTATATCTATCCACAATTTTAAAATGAATATAATTTCCTATGTGCTATAAAAAAGTGGTATATGATTTATAAATCACATACCATCTATTGTAATCTTATTATGATTTTTGTTTCATTAAACTTTTCATTCCGTCTGCAACAAACTCAACCTTTGTTCCAACTATAACTTGAACGCTCGTATTACTTAATTTAACCACGCCTCTAGCTCCTATAGATTTTAATTCTTTTTCCTTTATCTTTGAAGCATCTTTTACTTCTAATCTTAAACGAGTTGCACAGTTATCTACTTTAGAGATATTATCTTCTCCACCTAAGAATTCTACATATGCTTTTGCAACTGCTTCATCAGAATCTTTTATAGCTGTATTTTCTATAACTTCTTCGTCTTCTCTACCTGGAGTAGGTAAATTTAACTTAACTATTAATGTATAGAATACGAAGAAATATGCTGCACCTATTCCTAAACCTATTAATAATATTAATACTGGCTTAGTTGCTAATTTGAAGTTTATTAAATAATCTATTGCACCTGCTGAAAATGTAAATCCATGAAGTACACCTAAGCTATCTGTTATAAACATTGATACACCTGTAAGTAATGCATGAGCTACTAATAATACTGGTGATAAGAATATGAATAAGAATTCTAACGGTTCTGTAACACCTGTTAAGAATGATGTAAGTGCAAGTGATAAAAGCATACCTGCAACTTCTTTTTTCTTTTCCTTTTTAGCTGCAAAGTATATTGCAAGAGCTAATGCTGGTAAACCAAACATCATTACTGGGAAGAACCCTGCCATGAAGTGTCCTGCTGTAGGGTCTCCTACGAAGAATCTATTTAAATCTCCCGATTTTCCACTAAAGTCACCTAATTGGAACCAGAAGAATGAATTTAACACGTGGTGTAGACCCATTGGTATTAATAAACGGTTAAAGAATCCGAACAATGCTACACCTATTGCACCCATTCCTGCTATTCCTGCTGATACACTTCCTAACCCAGCTTGAATAGTTGGCCAAGCCATGCCAAGTGGTATTGCTATTATTGCAGATATTAAACCTGCCATTATAGGAACTGCTCTTCTTCCTCCGAAGAATGCTAGAAATTCAGGCAATTTAACACCTCTAAATCTATTATAAGATAATCCACCTATTATCCCTGCTAGTATACCACCTAAGAATGATATATTTAAAGTTGAGGCTATTTCTGGATTAAAATTCATAGTCCAATACTGACTTGTAACTTTTGTTAATGTTAAATAAGATATAGCCCCTGCTAAAGCTGAAGCCCCATTTTGGTCATCTGATAATCCTACTGCCACACCTAATGCAAATAATAATGGTAAGTTATCAAATAATGCCCCCCCTGCTGCACCAAAGAACGGTAATATCGAACCAATAAATGGTATAAATTTTAGTGCTTCTATTACATCTGCTTGACCTAATCTTAGCATTATACCTGCTATTGGTAATGCTGCTATAGGTAACATAAGTGATTTACCTATTCTTTGTAAAAACTTTATCATGTCTTTTCTCCTCCTAGTTTTTAGTATTAATTATATAGTAAGGTATTCCTATATATCTAAGTTAAGCTGTTTTGTAATCTTCTTTTTTAAGAAGTTTTGCTGCTGCTTTATCTAATATAATAATTGTGTCATTGTGGAATTGGAGAATTGAAGCTGGTACTTCTGGTATTACTTTCCCATAAACTGTATTATATATTGCTTCTGCTTTATTTTCGCCACATGCTAATAGCATTATTTTTTTACTTTTAAAAATAGCTCCTACACCCATAGTTATTGCCTTTTTAGGTACATCATCTATATCATCAAAAAATCTTGAATTTGCTTGTATTGTTGATTCATCTAGTTCTACTAAATGGGTTCCTTTTTCAAAGTTCACAGTTGGTTCATTGAATCTTATATGAGCATTGTTCCCTATACCAAGTACTTGAATATCTATTCCTCCAGATTCTTTTATAGCCTCGTCGTATCTAGCACATTCTGCTTCTATATCTTCTGCCATACCATTGGGTATATTTACATTTTCTGAATTTATATTTATATGATTAAATAAATTTTCGTACATAAAGTGATAGTAACTTTCCTCGTTTGTTCTTGGTAAATTATAATACTCATCCAAGTTAAACGTTTTCACCTCTGAGAAATCTATATATCTCTCCTTATTCATTTGTATAAGGTTTTTGTACATCCCTACAGGGGTACTTCCTGTTGCAAGTCCTAAAACAGAATTTGGCTTTAGCGTTACTTGACTTAAAATCATTTGAGCTGCTTTTTTACTTACTTCTTCATAATTTTCACAAACTATTATCCTCATATTCTCACCTACAATTTAAATTATTTTGTTAAATACCTCTTTACCCTCTACTATTGTAAGATAGCAATTCATCTTTTTATCAAATAATGAAATATCTGCGTCTTTTCCTATATCCAAACTTCCTTTTTTATTTTCTATATTTATAGATTTGGCAGGATTTATTGATGCTAAAGCTATTGCCTCATGTATTTTTAAATTAGTACTTTCAAAAAAGTTATAAACTGCTTTATTTAAAGTAAGTACACTTCCTGCAAGTGTTCCATTTTTTAATCTTGCACTATTTTCTTTTACGTATACTACTTGTCCACCTAGTTCATATTCTCCATCTTCCATACATCCTGCTCTCATACTATCTGTAACTAAAATTATCTTTTCTTTGCCTTTATTGTTTAATACAAATTGGAATATATCCTTATTTGTATGTATTTTATCCGCTATCATCTCACAATAAACATCAGTCATTAAGGCTGCCCCCACAACTCCCGGATCTCTATGATTTAAAGGAGACATAGCATTAAATAAATGTGTTATATTTGATGCACCAAGTTCTATAGCTGCTTTTGCATTTTCATAGGTTGAATTAGTATGACATATTGATAATATTATATCTGTATTTTTTTTGATATCCTTTGTAAATTCAAAGCCTTTATCTACTTCTGGTGCATATGAAATTATTTTTATTATATCTGTATAATCTTTTATAAACTCAAAGCTTGGTTTTATTATAAACTCAGAATTTTGAGCTCCTTTATAATATTCATTTATAAAAGGACCTTCCATATGAACGCCTAGTACAGTAGCACCTTGACTGTGATTACTCATAGCCTTTTTTATTATTTCAAAGGCCTTATGCACGCATTCTTTGTCCATAGCCATTGTAGTAGGTAAATATGATGTTACACCATTTTCAATCATACTATTACTTATGATATTTATAGCTTCTAAGGATCCATCCATTGTGTCTGATCCTTTGCTACCATGAATGTGTATATCTATAAGTCCAGGAGAAACATACATTTCTTTTGCATCTATTACTTCACAGTTTTTAGGTGCTTTATCACATATATCTATTATTTTTTTATCAAAAACTAATACCTTATTTTCTAGAATACAATCTTTTTGTATTATTTTCCCATTTACAATTACTTTCATGTTTTATTTCACCACCTAGTCTGTTAACACAATTTGATATTGGTATTTATCGCTAGTAAATCTAGATATTGTGTACTCTAAAATTTCATCATCTTGTGTATATACTAATCTATAAAATTTTAAAGCTAATGAATTTACTTCTTGTTTTAAAGTATCTGCATCATATTTATTTAACATTATAGGTTCTATAGTTTGAACTGCTTTCTTTGTTTTATAATTGTATCTCTGTTTGAAAAGTGTATATAAAGAATTTTCTTCTACTAATTTTTCATTCAAGTCAAAGCACATTTTCTGTGGTATATAAACCGTTTCTAATGCAAAAGGTTTATCTTCAATAATTCTAAGTCTTTCAATCTTAAATATTAGTTCATTTTTGTCCTCTATATTTAATATTTCCCTTATATTTTCACTTTGAGTCTTAATTTCAAAATTCAAGATTTTATTTTTTACGTTAAATCCTTTTTCATTCATAACTTCTGTGAAACCTTTTAAATTTTGATATTGATACTTTTGCTTTTTGTATGCTACAAATGTACCTTTTCCTTGCTTTCTTTCTAATAATCCTTCATTTACAAGGTTTAGAATTGCTTTGTTTACTGTCATTCTGCTTATATTTTGAAGTTTACATAATTCTCTTTCTGGTATTAAGTAAGTTCCTTCTACTAATTCCTTGTTTATAATCATATCCTTAATTATTTGAGATAACTGAATATGAAGAGGCTCATCTATATTTTTATCTACTATTTTCATATATTCACCTTTTCTATTTTATACTTTATATTGGTATATACCATTTGGTATATACCAATATAATATACGAAATAGTTTTCCCTGTCAATACTATTTTATTCTGAAAATTCATGTTACTCATACCGTTTAAATTATTCATCCATGCAGCGCCTCAAATTTCTTGTAAATAAAAAAAATGACCTATAAATAGGTCATTTTTTTATTCAATATAACACCCTTACAATTTAAAAATTTCACGAATGTAGTAAACTACATTCCTAATTCTTTGAATTCTCTACTTCCTGGCTTAACTAATTCTAGGCTTCCTTCTTTACATAATGGACATTCATTAGCATCATGTACTTGTATATCTAGTTTTATAGCACTATATATAGGCATTCCTATATTATCATTAGTTCTATTTGCTATACAAGCAACACCTATAACCTCTCCACCTAAGGCTTCTAGTGCTTTTTTTGTTTCTATAGTTGATTTCCCAGTTGTAACAACATCTTCCGCTATTATTATTCTAGCTCCTGGCTTAACTTCAAAACCTCTTCTTAGCTCCATTACTCCATCTTTTCTTTCAGTGAATACAGTTTCTTTGTTTAATTGTCTTCCTAGTTCATAAGAAACTATAACTCCACCCATTGCAGGTCCAACTACTAAATCTATTTCTAAATCTTTTATTTGTTCAACTACTGTACTTAATACCGCTTCAGCATATTGTGGGAATCTTAATACCTTCGCACATTGTATATATCTGTTACTGTGCTTTCCTGAAGATAATAAGAAATGCCCTTCTAGTAATGCATCGCTCTTTTTTAATATATCTACTATATCTACGCTACTCATATTTACGCCCTCCAAATTTTATCATTTTGTTTGTTCTAATTCTGTATAAATGAAATTTTTTCATCTAAATTTTTATTTATAATATTCCCCTTATTTCATTTAAATTTTTTATTCCTTCTTTTATCATAAATTCTTCTATTTCATCTATTATTTCAAGACCTATTTTAGGATTTATAAAATTTGCTGTTCCAACCTGTATACATGTTGAACCTGCCATGATAAATTCTATAGCATCTTGAGCTGTTGTTATTCCGCCCATTCCCATAACGGGTATATTAACATTTTTACAAACTTCATGAACCATTCTAAGTGCTATTGGCTTTATTGCTGGTCCAGACAATCCTGCATATATATTTTCAAATACAGGCTTTCTTTTGTGTATGTCTATAGCCATTGCTTTAAATGTATTTACCAAAGATACTCCATCAGCACCTTCTTCTTCACATACTTTCGCCATGCCTATTATGTCTTCTGCATTTGGAGATAATTTTATTACAAGAGGTAAGTTTGTAACATTTCTTACTTCTCTTACCACTTCTCTCGCTACTTCATTTTTTATACCGAATGCCATTCCCCCTGCTTTAACATTTGGGCAGGATATATTTAATTCTATCATGTCTATTGGTTGATCATTTAATAACTGTACACCTTGTAGATAATCTTCTAAAGTTCCTCCACCTACATTAGCTATTCTTACTAAATCTAAGTCTTTAAAAAATTGTAGTTCATTATCTATAAATCCTTGAACGCCAGGATTTTCAAGACCAACACTATTCATCATGCCCGATGGAGTTTCACAAACTCTCATGCCTATGTTTCCATCTCTCTTATTTAACGTGAGTCCTTTACTACTTACTCCACCTAATTTTTGTATATCATAAATTTCATTATATTCTTTTCCAAATCCAAACGTACCTGATGCCATTACAAGCGGATTTTTAAAGTCTATATTTCCAAATTTTACACCTAAATCAGCCATTAAATATCACGTCCTCTCCCCAAAATACAGGACCATCTTTACAAGTCTTTTTGTTTCCAAATTGAGTTTTACATGTACATACTAAACATGCTCCCACTCCACAAGCCATATGATTCTCTAAAGATACCATTATTTTCGTATCAGTTCCTTCTACCATATTAACTAATTTTTCCATCATTGGAGTCGGTCCACAAGTTAGTATATAATCATATTTTTCAACATCTAAAATATCCGTTACAAATGTTTTTCCTGTTGCTATATGAACTTCATTACAAATCGCTTTATATTCACCTTCTAGTATAGCTTCATTTCTAAATCCAAGATAAGCGTCACAATTTTTTATATTTTTGGCTACTAAGTATAATGGAGCTATTCCGATTCCTCCACCTACTAAAGCTACCTTACCTTCTACCTTTTCATATCCGTTCCCATAAGGACCTTCTAATTTTATCGTATCATTTTGATTTAACTTACTTAGTATTTGAGTTCCTTCTCCTATAGCCTTATATAGAAATGTTATACTATTTTCATCTATATCATGTATACTTATAGGTCTTGAAAGAAGTGGAAACATATCCCATGCTCTTAACATATAGAACTGACCCATTTTCCCTTCAAATTTACCTTCTACTTTCATAAGATACATATCTTCGCCTACATATCTATTTTCACAAATCTTATACATATAAATCTCCCCTTTTGTCATATGCTATTTAGTATGAGTTCTTATATACACTCTAACATTTTTTCTTGAAAGCTATCTGCTACATCTTTCACTCCTAAAAGTTTCATTATTAATGCCATTCTTACAAACATTCCGTATTTAGCTTGTTTAAAGTATACAGCTCTATCATCAGTATCTACATCCATATCTATTTCATTCACTCTTGGTAATGGATGCATTACTAGCATATTTTTTGATGCTCTTTGCATTTTTGATTTGTTTAATATATAGTAGTCTTTTAATCTTTCATATTCTGCCTTGTCTTCAAATCTTTCTTGTTGTACTCTTGTCATATATAAAACATCTAGGCTCCCTATAACTTCATCTAAGTTATTAGTTTCATAATATGCATGACCTTGCTTTTGTATAGCGTCTTTTATATAATCAGGCATTTTTAATTCTTCTGGTGATATAAACACAAATTTAGTATTTTTATATCTAGCCATAGCTTTAACTAAAGAGTGTACTGTTCTTCCATTCTTCAAGTCTCCACATAGTCCTATTGTATGGTTTTCTAAACTTCCTTTAAGAGATTTTATAGTAAGTAGATCTGTTAGTGTTTGAGTTGGATGTTGATTCCCTCCATCTCCCGCGTTTATAAAAGGTACTTCTGAATACTCTGCTGCTTGTGCTGCTGAACCTGCTACTGGATGCCTCATTGCAATTACATCTGCATAACATGCTACAGTTCTTATAGTATCGCCTAATGATTCTCCTTTTGATACAGATGATGAGTTAGGCTCAGAAAAACCTACAATACTTCCACCTAATCTGCACATTGCAGCTTCAAAGCTTAACCTTGTTCTTGTTGATGGCTCATAGAATAATGTAGCCAATAGTTTACCTTCACATATACGGGAATATTTTGACGGAGCGTCAATTATATTTTGAGATAATGATAATATTTCATCGATTTCTTTTACTGAAAAGTCCTCTGGTTGGATTAAGTTTCTTCCTTGTAATAACATATATATCCTCCTTTTTCAGCCTCTCTGGACTGAATTTAAAAGTATTTTTTATTCTGATTGAATTCTAGCACCTTTTTTATCCATTGTCAACATATTCTAGTATCCAGTTTAAATTTTTTATAATATAAAAGCCGCTTATTTAATAAGCGGCCTTAATTTCATATAATTATAATACTCTCTTTGCTGTAACAAATGCAGATGCATAGTAAGAAGAATTTATACTTACAACGCTTACAGATTTTCCTGGTTTTGGAGAATGTATCATTTTTCCACCACCTATATATATACCAACGTGGCTTACTCTTCCTGTACCATTAGTAGAGAAGAATACTAAATCTCCTGGTTGTAAATTCGATTTACTTACTGTTTTACCATATCCTGCTTGAGCACTTGATGATCTTGGTATCGTAATTCCTGCTGCGTTTCTATAAACATAAGAAGTAAGACCTGAACAGTCAAAGCTGTTTGGACCTTCTGCTCCCCAAACATATGGGCAACCTAATTTAGAATACGCTAAATTTACTACTGCTTGTGCAACAGATGCATTACTTGCTGGTGGATTATATGATCCATTGTTATTTTGCGGTGGTTTTTGACTAGGTTTTTCAACTTGTCCACCATTATTATTTGAGTTAGACGTATTATTCGAAGTTCTATTATTATTTGAGTTAGACGTATTATTCGAAGTTCTATCATTATTTGAAGCTTGTCTGCTCTCTGTATTTTGAACTACTTCTTTTTCAACTTCTATCGCTGGCGCTTCATCTGAAACATATAATGAGCTTATGTATCCTTCATTTTCACCTTTTTTTACTTTTATCCAACTTCCATTATTTTCTAAAACCTTTACAGTACTTCCTATTTCTAATTCTTCTACTATTTCAGAATCTACACTTGCTTCTTTTCTAAAGTTTACTTTATTTGCAGTTGTATATCCATATGCTTCTTTTATATCTACAAATCTTAATGGTATCCAACCTTCACCATCTCCAACAACTACCTTGGCCCATTCTCCTTGAGTTCCTACTACTTTGAACTCATCTCCAGTATAAGCTACATGTTGAACAGATCCTTGTTCTCTTATTTTTACAGCTACTCCATCTTTAATAGCAGCTATTTTATAAGTAGCATCTTCATATTCACCTAAATCTAATATTGTGCTTTTATTTTCTTCTTTATTTTCAATATTTTTATTTTCAACTTCATCTGCATTTGCAACCGAATTCATTGATAACGCCATAACTGACGCAAACATTGGTACTAATATTTTTCTCTTCATGATATTATTCCCTCCAAAAATTCACCATAAGTTATCTTACGTGCTATTTTTATAGGTGAAGCTTATCTAGGATAAAATACTAATACACAAGATATGTTGTAAATTTTTTTGTAACTTTTTTGTAATCTATCGTAACATTTTATGTAGTATTCTTATATTAATCTATTATATTTATTAAATTTACATCTTGCATATAAATTGTATATTTAAAATTAACTAATTAATTATTTTATCCAATGTATCACCTAAATATACATTCTTTTATTTGATTATATATTAGAACCCTGTAAATGTAAAGGTTTTTATGGGTTTTAACCCATTTTCACGCATAAATAACTTATTTATGTGCTTTTTTAATGTTCAAATTCATATTGTAAATCAATTCATCAATAGCAATTTTTGCAAACGTTTTGTCCAAGTTATATTTCTTAATTTTACTTTATTGAAAATATTTTTATATAAAATTTGATTTTATGCAATATCTTCTTGTAAATAAAAATAAGAAGCAGTTATATAACCACTTCTTATCTTTATATTTATACCTATTCAGTTGCTAACATAGCTTTTTCCTCTACTATTTCTGTTTGAGGAGTATCGCTATACCATCCTCTCATCTTCATAGCATCTGCTATTCTCTTTATAGACATCATATATGCAGCAGTTCTCATATCCACTTCATATTCTTTTGCTAAACTCCATATATCTTCAAATGCATCTACCATTAATTTCTTTTGTTTTGTTTGAACTTCTTCAAATGACCAATTATATCTACTTAAGTTTTGTACCCATTCAAAATAAGATACAGTAACTCCACCACTATTAGCTAATATATCTGGAATTAAAGTTATCCCTTTTTTGAAGAATATTTCATCCGCTTCTGGAGTCGTCGGTCCATTAGCACCTTCACTTATTATTTTAGCTTTTACATCTTCTGCATTTTTAGAAGTTAATTGATTTTCTAATGCACATGGCATTAATATATCAACATCCATAGTTAATATATCTTCCTCAGTAAGCTCTGCTCCTGGGAACCCTTTTATTCCTCTATTTATTTTACTATACTCCATTAATGCTTTCATATCTATTCCATTTTTGTTTACTATAGTTCCCGTATGATCACCTACAGCAACAACTTTAGCACCTGCTTCTTCTATGTACATACCTGCATAACTTCCAACATTTCCAAAACCTTGTACTGCTACCGTTACATTATTTAAATCTATATCTAGCTTTTTAGCAGCTTCCATAGCCATTATAGCAACACCATATCCTGTAGCTTCTGTTCTAGCTAAAGAACCATAAAAATCTACTGGTTTACCTGTGAATACACCTGGTTGGAATTCTCCCGTAGCTTGAGCATACTCATCTACCATCCAAGACATTATTTGTCCATTTGTATTAACATCTGGAGCTGGTATATCTTCTTTTTCACCTATGATTGGTGCTATTGCTCTTGCAAATCCTCTAGATATTCTTTCTAATTCAGCTTCTGAATAATCTCTTGGATCTATAGCCATTCCACCTTTTCCACCACCATAAGGAATTCCTACTACTGAACACTTAAATGTCATCCATGTTGATAAAGCTTTTACCTCATCCATACATACAGCTGGATGGAATCTTAAACCACCTTTGAAAGGTCCACATGCATTGTTATGTTGAGATCTATATCCTGTAAAAGATTTAGTTGTTCCATCATCCATTTTAACTGGGAATGATACTTCCATAACTCTCATTGGATTTTTTAATATTTCATATACCGCTGAATCTGCTCCTAATTTATCACACGCATTTTTAACTTGTAATCTTGCGATTTCAAATACATTTAAAGTTTTTTCTGCCATTTTAAAGCCCCCCTAAAATATTATATCTAAAATATTATATTATTAATAATCTCAGTTCAAGAAACCCCTTTCCCGAACTTACAACTTGATTATAACACAATTTATTTTAGTTTAGTTACTTTGAAATCGTTTATTTTTTAACTTTTCGACATATAATCCCTTTTTAATCTATTAATATATATGTCAACTTTTTCTACATTAATTAGTGTTGTTTTTTCTACATTTTCCTTTATTTTTTTTTGTATTTCAAAACTTTCTTTTATTTGTGTAATGTCATTTATATTAATATTTAAAAATATTTTTATACTATTATTTAAATTAGTTACTTCTATCTTATTAATTTTATCTATTTTTTTAAATTTGCTAGTTTCATAGCTTATAATCTGCTCTATTACATTAGAGTTTATGAAAAATTTACCGATGTAGCTAAAGGTTGGTCTTATTATAGTTTTTTCTATTAGCTTGCATGTATTATTATTTCTTTTAAAAAATCTTTTTAATGAATTTATACTTAATCCACTTGCAATTGGTTTTATTTCAATAGTTGGAACAGGTATTATATGGTTCCCTCTTTTTCTAGATTCTTTGGCTATAGATATTTCTCTATTACTACTTATATCTTTTATATTTATTATTTTATAAAGTTCTTTTATTTCTAATTTTTCTATAATTTGATTTATCATTTTATTTGAAGTTCCAAGTATTAAAACTTTATCAATCTTTTCTTCTTGTATTTTTAATTTTACAGATTCTTTGTGATTTATATCATTAAATATAGCTCTTTTTACAGCTTCTATAACCGTTTTTGCCTGTTTTGCAGATATACCTGCTATTATTTTATTCTTATGTATGAGAAGTCCATCATCAATTATATACTCAATTTCATTTTCATATGCTAACTCTAATGCTTTATAACTTTTACCTGTACCACTAGGACCTACTAATGCATATATTTTCATTTATTTATCCTTAATACCTTCCTTATATTATTTTTAACTATTTCTTAAATTAATATTATACATTATATCAGAATTCACTATTCCCTTTAAGGCCTAAAAAGTGTGTATAATCTATAAATACTTATGTTTTAGCTTCATCTAACATCATCTTTAATTCTTTCCATTTTTATCTATGATGATTATCATTTTACAAATATTATAGTACATTTTTAAATTACCCTTTAATTTTTTATATTTAAATTTGTGTATCATAATATTAACATTATTGTAGAATTAATTAATTGTTAATTTGTAGAATTTTTGTTATAATATTACTGAATAAAATAATTAATTAAGGGAGGATTTTGAGATGAGTTACATAATAAACGATGCTTGCATAAGCTGTGGTGCTTGTGAAAGCGAATGCCCAGTTGAATGTATATCTGCAGGAGATGACAAATACCTTATAGATGCAGATACTTGTGTTGAATGTGGTGCTTGCGCAGGAGTTTGTCCTGTTGATGCTCCTCAACCTGAGTAATATTTGTATACAAAGCAAAAAGCTATCAAAGTAGATTTTCTACCAATGATAGCTTTTTTATTATTCACTTTCTTTCATTAAATAGGATAATGTAAATAAACTCTCTGTTAAATTTACATTCTCAACTATAACATCTTTAGGCACTTCTAAATCTATAGGTGCAAAGTTCCAAATACCTTTAATACCTACACTTACTAATCTATTTACAATATTTTGAGCCCCATTCTTTGGGATACATAGCATTGCAATATCTATGTCATTCTCCTTGACAAAGTCTTCTATGTTTTCTGGATCTAACACTTCAAAATCTCTTATTTTTAACCCTATCATTCTTGGATTAGCATCAAATAAAGCTTTCACTTCAAATCCTGCTCTTCTGAATCCTGAATAATTAGCTATTGCTTGACCTAAATTTCCTGCCCCTATAAGTACTGCATTATATTTTCTATCTAGTCCTAGTATTTTCCCAATTTCATTGTGAAGTGCAGCTACATTGTACCCGTAACCTTGCTGACCAAATCCACCAAAATTGTTTAAATCCTGTCTAATTTGAGACGCTGTAAAACCTATTATATCACTCAATTCCTTAGACGATATTCTTTGTATATCCTTGTCTAATAAGTCTCCAAGGTATCTATGATACTTTGGTAGTCTTCTTATTACTGCCATTGATATATTCTTAGCTCCCACGTTTTCACCTCCTACTATATGTTTTTTAGTTAGTCCTTAATATTTTACTGTATTTTACAAAACATAATGTAATATCCTTGATTATATTATAGCAAAACATTATAATTTTAGGTAGTTCAAGGAGGTATAAATTTATGATTGTTTTGTCATGTAATAACTTAAATAAAAGTTTTGGAATAGATTCTATACTAGAAAATATAAGCTTTACTGTAAACGAAGGTGATAAGATTGGTATAATTGGTATCAATGGTACTGGTAAAACTACTCTATTCAAAATAATTTCAGGTATATATGGTCACGATAGTGGAGAAATATATACTTCAAAAGATTGTGAGATAGGATATTTAGAGCAAAATACTGATTTCCATTCTAATAATACTATATTTGAAGAAATTCTAGAAATTTTCAAAGATTTAATAGATATGGAGTCTTATTTAAGAAATTTAGAACTAAAAATAGCTGAAGAAAGTTCTAATCTAAATTCTTCACAGTTTGATAAACTTATGAATGAGTATTCTCATAAATTAGAATCATTTTCTGAAATGAATGGATATGGATATAAATCTGAGGCAAAAGGCGTTTTAAAAGGTCTAGGTTTTACCGATGCTGATATGGATAAGCCTATTAGTATACTTTCTGGTGGGGAAAAAACTAGAGTCCTTTTAGGTAAGCTTCTTTTAAAGAAACCTACTCTTCTTTTACTAGATGAACCTACTAACCACTTAGATTCTGAAGCAATAGAGTGGCTAGAATTATTCTTGAAACAGTATAAAGGTACCGTTATTTTAATTTCGCACGATAGATACTTCCTAGACCAAGTAGTAAATAGAGTTTTTGAAATGCATAATAAAAGATTAAAAACCTATAATGGAAATTACTCTGACTTTATAGAAGCATCTGCAATTGAAAAAGAATTAGAACAGAAAAAATTTGAAAACCAACAAAAAGATTTAAAAAAGCAAGAGGACTCAATAGAAAAATTAAAAGCTTTTGGGAGAGAAAAACATTTAAAAAGAGCTCGAAGTAAAGAAAAGGCTCTTGCAAAAGTAGATATTTTAGATAAACCCGAAGCTTATCGAAAAAAAGCAAGGATAGAGTTTAACCCTTCAGTGACTAGCGGAAATGATGTTCTACAAATAAGAGATGTGTCTATGGGATACGGAGAAAGAATATTATTTAAAAATCTTGATTTAGATATTTATAGAGGTGAAAAAGTAGCACTTATAGGTGCAAATGGTATTGGAAAATCAACATTATTCAAAATAGTCATGAGCGAATTAACTCCACTAACTGGTGATGTTAAATTTGGAACTAACGTAAATGTTTCTTATTTCCATCAAGAACAAAAAACACTTAATCTGAATAATACAATAATAGATGAAATATGGGAGAATAATACTCACTTAACTCAAACTACTTTAAGAAGTATGTTGGGGGCATTTTTATTCGAAGGTGAAGAAGTCTTTAAAAGAATTTCTACTTTAAGTGGTGGTGAAAGAGCTAGAGTCGCTATACTTAAATTAATTTTATCAAATGCAAATTTCTTGCTTCTTGATGAACCTACTAACCATTTAGATATAGACTCTAAAGAAGTCCTTGAAGAAGCTTTATACGGATATAGCGGAACTGTATTTACTATATCTCACGATAGATATTTCCTTAATACCGTAGTCGATAAAGTTTTAGTACTAGATGAAAATGGAATTACCGAATACCTAGGAAACTATGATTACTACATAGAAAAGAAAAAACAAGTTCAAGAAATGAGCATAATTGAGGAAAAAGAAGAAAAAACTAAAACTAAAATTAAAGATGAAAAACGTAAAGAAAGAGAACAAAGAGAATTAGATAAGAAAAATAGAGTCAAAATACAAAATATAGAAAAAGAAATTGAAGAAACTGAATCTAAAATAGAAGAAATAGATATACTTCTATGCCAGGAAGAAGTCTATTCTAATCCCCAAAAGTCTAAGGAAGTAAGCCAAGAAAAAATAAATTTAGAAGATAAACTATCTTCTCTTTATGAAGAATGGGAAGAATTTATGTAGAAGCCAAATTTGGCTTCTTTTTGGTTAGTATTATTTGTATAAATTTTTATTTTTTATTTAGTTACACAAGTAGTGTATTATGATATGATTTATATCATGATAATTTAATAGAGAGGTGATATTTTGCAGGGATTGTTTTCATTAACTGAAGATAATAGGCGATTTTATAAAATCCTTATTTCTTTATGTATTCCAATTATTATACAACAACTTATATCTACTTCTGTAAATGTAATCGATACAGTTATGATAAGTAGCTTAGGAGAAGCGTCTGTTGCTTCAATAGGAGTTGCAAATCAATTTTTCTTCTTATTTAATATGTCACTATCAGGTATTACAGGTGGTGCCGGAGTTTTTATTTCTCAGTTTTATGGAAAAGGTGACGTAACTAATATCCGTAAAGTTACTGGATTTAGTACAATTTTAGCAATTTTACTTAGTTCATTTTTCTTTATACCAGCTTTAATTATGCCAACTACTATCATTCATATTTTTTCTTATGATCCTGAGGTAATTAAATTATGCACTGAGTATTTTAGTATAGTGATACTTTGCTATCCGCTTATTGCAATTAGTACCGTATTTAGTATGAGTTCAAGAGGAGTTAGAAATCCTAAACTTGGAATGTTTTGTAGTTCAATAGCACTAATTATTAATATAATTCTTAACTATGGTCTTATATTCGGTAACTTAGGTCTTCCTATGTTAGGTGTAAAAGGAGCTGCTTTGGCAACTGTTATAGCCAGAATTATAGAATTAATTTTAATTATTGGATATGTTTATTTTGCTAAAAAAGATTATATATTGAAATTCAGTTTAATCGATTTAAAGCTTATTGATAAAACCTTCGCAAGCTCATTCTTATCAAAGAGTGTACCTATATTTTTAAATGATAGTGCATGGGCTGTTGGTACAGTTTTATATTCAGTAGCATACGCAAAGGCTGGTACTTCTGCTATTGCAGCTAGTCAAATAGCTACAAGTACTGGAAATTTCTTTATAATAACTGCTGTATGTATCGCTATAGGTTCGTCTATAATGTTAGGAAATGAACTTGGCTCAGATCATATAGATAGAGCAATAGTATATGCTAAAAAATTCTCTATTATTGTTTTCTTCACAGGATTAATATTTGGTGGTTTACTAATATTAAATATACCACTATTGTTAAAAATATTCAGTGTATCTGAAAGCCTGGCTCCAGATATCACAAAAATATTTCTTATAATGGGTATAATGATGGGTCTTAGATCATTTAACACATTATTAGTTATAGGAATATTAAGAAGCGGTGGAGATACTAAGTATGCTCTTTTCTTAGAATTAGGATGTATGTGGTTTGCTTCAATACCGCTAACTTTCTTGGCTGCATTTAATGGAGCTCCTATTTATATTTTAGTTTTACTTACTTATGCAGAAGAAATCTTTAAATTTATATTCGGTGTTCCAAGAGCAATTTCTAAAAAATGGGCCGCTAATATAGTTAAAGAATTGAATTAAATAATCAATTGCTTAAAAAGGTTAACCCATAATTTTATGGATTAACCTTTTTATAATTGTAGAATAATATTATCTCTCACCTATCTTTAAGTTAGGCACTGCATTTAAACTCATATCATGAGTTCTTCCATTTATGAAATTATAATATCCTGCACATCCTATCATAGCTGCATTATCCGTACACAAAATTAATGATGGATATTTTATATTTATATTATGCTCTTTTCCTAATTCTGTAATTTTTTCTCTAAGTGCTGAATTTGATGCAACTCCACCAGCAAGTGTTATTGTGTCATATCCTTTTTCAGTTGCTGCCTTTATAGCTTTCTTAGATAAAACTTCTACAACTGCTTCTTGGAATGATGCTGCTACATCTTCAACAACTATTTCTTCATTTTTCATTTTTTTAGCATTTAAATAATTTAAGACGGATGACTTTACTCCACTAAAACTAAAATCATATCCTTCATCTATATAAGCTCTTGGGAATTCTATTGCTTTTTTATTTCCTTCCTTAGCTAATCTATCTATTATTGGTCCGCCTGGGTACCCTAAGCCCATAGCTCTAGCTATTTTATCAAAAGCCTCTCCCGATGCATCGTCTCTAGTTCTCCCTAGAATTTCATACTCCCCATAGTCTTTTACTTCTACTAAGTGAGTGTGTCCGCCTGATACTATTAACGTTATAAATGGTGGCTTTAAATCCTTATGTTCTATATAATTTGCACTAACGTGACCTTCTATATGATTAACACCTACTAGAGGCTTATTTAAAGCAAAAGCAAGTGCCTTAGCATGAGATAATCCTACTAACAATGCTCCTGCTAATCCTGGTCCATAAGTTACTGCTATATGATCTATATCATTTAATGTAATATTAGCTTTATCTAAAGCTTCTTGTAGCACTCCATCTATATTCTCTATATGTTTTCTTGATGCTACTTCAGGTACTACTCCACCAAACTTTTTATGTAAATCTATTTGAGTATTAATTATATTTGATAGTACTTCTCTACCATTTCTTAAAACTGCTACAGCTGTTTCATCACAACTACTTTCTACTGCTAATGTTATTATATCTTTCATGCCTACACCGCCTTTACATCATTCCACATTATCATAGCATCTTCTTTATTATCACTATAGTATTCTTTTCTAATTCCAGCTAACTTAAATCCATATTTTTTATACAGATTTTGAGCTACTATGTTAGATACTCTTACTTCTAAAGTCATCGATACTATATTGTTTTGTCTACATAGTTCTACTAACTCTTTAACTAATTCATCACCAATTTTTTTACCTCTATAGTCACTATGAACTGCTACATTAGTTATATGTCCTTCATCCATTACAAACCATATACCAACATAACCGACTACTTTTTCATCTATCTTTGCTACTAAATATCTTGCAACATCATTATTAAGTTCTTTTTTAAATGCGTCTTTAGACCAATGGTGTACAAAACAGTTTTTTTCTACTTCAAAAACTCCATCAATATCTTTCGATGTCATTTTCTCTATAATTAAATTATTTTCCATTATTTAACCTCTTCATCTTTTCATCATATTGAACTTCTGCTTGAGATTTTCTTATATATATAGGTTTTACGCTATAACAATCATAAACATCTATATTTTTATTATATTTGTTCACCGCTATCGTACATAAACTACTTGCCTTGCTTACATTATGAGAAGGAGCTGGTATGTATATATTTTCCACTTCTTTAAGTTTGTCCTCATATTTATAAACAGCTTCTCCAACTAAAATCCATTCTTCGTTGCTAGTTGATAAATCTTCTATTAACTCATCTATTTCAACTACATCAACATTTTTTATTTCAACTAACTCATTATTTTCAAATTTATATTTACCCATGTAAACTTGAGTTCTTTGTGCATCTAATATTGCACAGATTTTTTTATCACATAAATTCATATTACCCGATAATAACTCTACTGAATTTACACCTACTATAGGTAAATTATTCACATGTGCTATAGCTTTTGCAGTAGCCATACCTATTCTTAGTCCTGTAAATGAACCCGGTCCTTCACATACTGCAATCATGTCCATTTCATTAACATTTATATCACTTATCTTAAGCATATTTTCTATCATTGGCATAAGCTTTTGAGAGTGCGTTTTTTTAGTATTTATTGTGTATTCACATATTAACTTATTATTTTCTATTACAGCTACACTTGTAGCCATTGAAGATGTATCTATACCTAAAACCTTCATTATTTTGTCAGCTCCTCAACTATCTTTTCATATTTTTTTCCGACTGGATTTAATATCATCTCTCTTGACATATCTTTATATCTTAATTCTATATGTAAATATTCATCTGGAAGTATGTCTTCTATTAGATTTGCCCATTCTATTATACACACACCTTCTCCATTTATGTAATCATCATATCCTATATCATACATTTCATCACTACTACCTATTCTGTATACATCAAAATGATATAATGGTATTTTTCCTTCATATTCATTTACTATCGTAAATGTTGGGCTCGTTATATAATCATCAACTTCTAAAGCTTTTGCTAAACTTTGAGTCATAGTAGTCTTTCCCGCTCCTAAATCTCCTATTAAGCATATTACACTACCTGGTTGTAAAAGTGTTCCTAATTTATATCCAATTTCTTTTGTTTTATTTTCATCTTCTAAATATATATTAACCATAATTTCATCTCCGTAATATTTTATCAAATTAACTTCATATATTTTATTTAAATAGTTCTCATATCAATATCCCTTAATTATAATTGTTGGCTAGATATTATTATATTATAACAGTCTATAATTATAAAGTATTTATAACTATAATCAATAAATAACATCTAATTATAAAATTTATGTATATTATTTCATTTTATAGATCATAATTAAAATATCAGAGATATTTACTCCCCCAATATTAAATATTTCTTATTCCCCTAGGCACTTACTTTAAAAGTAAGTGCTTTTTAATATATAAAACAATATATATTTATTGATTCTATGTAACTTAAGTCTTATAATTCAGCATATACATTAATTATAAATATTATGTAGGGGGCTCCATATTGAAAAAATTTATTTCTGCTTTCTTATCTATCTTCATATTATTAGTCCTGAATTTTTCCTTATCTAAATTCTTACAACTACCGTTTTTAGAATTATCATTTATGACTGGTCTAATATCCACTATTATTATAGGTTTCTTTTCTAGCGAAGGTGGATTTACTACAGAGCTATCAAACGTTAGATTTAAACACCTACTTCATAAAGACTCTCGTACAAATACTCATTTTATAGATTTCCATATTAATATTCCTTTTATAGTATCACTACTCTATACACTTATATCTGCTATTTTTAGTTTAATAGCTTATTGGAAATATTTTTAATAGACTATTCTAAACATAAAAATCCCAAATACATATATCCGATAATATGTACTTGGGATTTTTTATATTTAAATATTTATTTAACTTTATTTAAAACTTTTTCTGTTCTCTTATACATTGGTAATGTTAATAAAGATATTAACATTGCCTTTAATAAGTTAAATGGAGCTATAGCCCATATTACAAAAGTCAATTTATCTACTATCGAAGGATTTATAGCAGCTCCCATAGCAACTACAGCTTCTATTGGCCATCCCATTGTTTCGTAGAAAGGTAATATTATAAAATAGTTTGCTATACATCCTACTGTAGTCATAACTATAGTTCCAAGTATAAGCCCCGTAATTACACCTTTGATATTATTTTTTTTAGAATAAATGAATGATACTACCCATACAAAAGATCCACCTATTAAAAAATTAGCTAATTCTCCAACTCCTCCTGTTGTTGAAAATCCCGTTATGAACTGTAATAAGTTTTTTAAGAAAGATATTGTAACTCCTGCTATTGGTCCTAATGCTATGCCTCCTAATAATGCTGTTAAATCAGATATATCTATTTTTAAGAATTCTGGGAATAACATTGGTAGTGGAGCAGATATAAACATTAGTATATATCCTATTGCTCCTAATATACCTACCTTTACTAAAGTAGATGTTTTAAATATCTTATTACTTTTAATTGTTTCTTGCATAAAATACAACCTCCTAATTTTATTATTAGGAAAAATAAAAGCTCGAAGAGATCTATCTTCGAGCTTATTTTTTGAGTACAAGTTATATAATATACATGATTTATATTAATAGACAATGCAAAAAATTTGCTTCTTCTCTCGTCCAGACTATACTGTCGGCTTTGGAATTCCACCAAATCATGCTACAAATGTAGCTCGCGGGCTATACCGCCGGTAGGGAATTACACCCTGCCCCGAAGATCTATCGTGCTATTTAATTTTCCTTATTTATACTTATATAATATTCAATTATTTATGTAAAATCAACTACTTATTTAAATATAAGTAGTTATTATATAAAACCTTTTAATTGTTGCATATATATTCTCAATTATTTTTTATAAACTATTTTACCATTTATAATGGTACATAACACGTTACTTTGAATTTCTAGTGGACACCCATCCCAAATAACTATATCTGCATCTTTTCCAACTTCTATAGAACCAACTCTATCTTCTATTCCTAAAGTTTTAGCAGGATTTATAGTTATCGATTCAAATGCTCTATCTTTTTTCATACCATGTTTTACCGCTATCCCTGCACACATTGGTAAATATTGTACTGGTATTACAGGGTGATCTGTCATTAATGATACATTAACTCCTGCGTTAGAAAGTATACCTGCTGTATCAAAAGTTAAGTTTCTTAGTTCTATTTTAGATCTTTCTGATAATGACGGTCCTATTACAACCGGATATCCTTCTTCAACTAATTCTTCGGCTATAAGATGACCTTCTGTACAATGGTCTAATGTAAGTTTTATATCAAATTCCTTTGCAATTCGTATTGCTGTGAATATATCATCAGCCCTATGTGCATGAACCTTAAAAGGTATTTCTCCTTTTAATACTGGTAATAAACTTTCCATTCTTATATCATACTCTGGCTTATCATGGTCTTCATGTTCCATGTATAGTTCCATTTCTTCTAAGTATTCTTCTGCTTTTTTTAGATTTTCTCTTAAAAGAGATGCTATTGCCATTCTAGTTTGAGGAGTTTTTTCATCTCTTCCATAGCAGCTTTTGGGATTTTCTCCAAAGGCGATTTTAGAAGCAACTGGATTTTTTATAACCATGTTATCTATTCTTCTACCATAAGTTTTTATAGCTATACATTGTCCCCCCATTACATTTGCACTCCCTGGAGTTGTACATACCGATGTTATACCACCTTGTACTGCTTCCTTAAAAGTATTATCCATCGGGTTAATTCCATCTATAGGATTTAATTGTGGAGTTATTGGATCTGTTTCTTCATTTCCATCTGCACCTTCAAATCCCATACCATCTTCCCATAATCCTAAATGCGTGTGTGCATCTATAAATCCTGGAAATATAAATTTTCCCTCTGCATCTATAATTTCAGCATCCAATGGTGCTACTATATTTTTTCCTATTTCTATTATCTTCCCATCTTGCACAAGTATATCTTCTTGTATTGTTCCATTAGTTATTGTATTTATTATTCCATTTTTTATGAATATCATATATGTTCTCCTCCTAATATATCTTATATCTTCATTGATAAAGCTACTCTTTGTTTGTTCATATCAACGCCTATAACTTTTACATCTACAATATCTCCTACTGTAACTATAGTCATTGGGTCTTTAACAAATGATTTACTCATTTGCGATTTATGAACTAATCCATCATTCTTTATACCAATATCAACAAATGCACCAAAGTCTACTACATTTCTTACAGTTCCTTTTAGTATCATTCCCTCTTGAATATCTTCTATTTTTAATACGTCAGTTCTTAATATAGGTTTTATACCTTCTTCTCTTGGATCTCTTCCAGGTTTTTTTATTTCTGCTATTATATCTTTTAATGTCACCTGGCCTACTTCTAATTTTTCACTTAATTCTTTTATATCTATTTCGTTAACTTTAGAATCTATATCTTCTATATTTTTATTTTCTATATCTTTAAGTGAATAACCAAGTATTTCTAACATTTTTTTACATGTATCATAACTTTCTGGATGTACTCCTGTGTTATCTAAAGGATTTTTTGCATCTAGTATTCTCATAAATCCTGCACATTGAGTAAATGCTTGAGGTCCTAATCTTTTTACTTTTTTTAGTTGAGTTCTTGAGGTAAAATCTCCATTTTCTTCTCTATATTCAATTATATTTTTAGCTATGCTTTTGCTTATCCCTGCAATATGTTCTAATAATGAATATGATGCTGTATTTAAATTTACTCCAACACTATTTACCGAATCTTCTACTACTCCTCCTAATACACCTTCTAATCGCTTTTGATTTAAATCATGTTGGTATTGACCTACTCCAATGCTCTTAGGGTCTATTTTAACAAGTTCTGCTAATGGGTCTTGTAATCTTCTGCCTATAGATATTGCTCCTCTTAACGATACATTTATATCTGGATGTTCTTCACTCGCAAGTTGAGATGCAGAATAAACTGATGCTCCTGCTTCACTTACAATTATATATTGAATGTCTCTGTCTATTTCTTTTATCATATCTGATACAAATTTTTCTGATTCTCTTGAGGCTGTTCCATTTCCAATTGCTATTATATCTACTTTATGCTTTTCTATTAATATCTTTAATGTTTTCTTTGCACCTTCTACGTTGTTTTGCGGCTCTGTAGGATATACCGTAGTAGTTTCTAATAGTTTACCATTCTTATCAACTACCGCTATCTTACATCCTGTTCTAAAGGCAGGATCAAATCCCATAACTACTTTATCTTTTACTGGCGGCTGTAGTAATAAGCTTTTTATATTTTGACCAAATACACTTATAGCTCTTTCTTGTGCTATTTCTGTTAGATGATTTCTTATTTCTCTTTCTATTGAAGGGAATATTAATCTTTTGTATGCATCTTCTATTGCATTGACTATTTCTGATTTATTTTTAAAATTGTCATTGTTTACATATTCATTTATTATGTGATTTATTACTTTATCATTGTTTATTTCAACTTTTACTTTTAAAAATTCTTCCTTTTCTCCTCTATTTATTGCTAATACTCTATGAGGTACTATTGTTTTTACAGCTTCACTATAATCATAGTACATATCATAAACTGATTTTTCTTCTTTAGAGTTTTTTGTAGCTATTATACCTTCTCTTAAAGCAAGATCTCTTATGTACTTTCTTATTTTAGCATCATCAGAAACGACTTCTGCTATTATATCTCTTGCGCCCTTTATAGCGTCTACTATTGAATTTACTTCTTTTTCTTCATTTATGTATTTTTTAGCTTCTAAATCTAAATTTTCTATATTACTATTTAATATTGCTGATGCTAATCCTTCTAGCCCTTTTTCTTTCGCTATAGTTGCTCTAGTTCTTTTCTTTTGTTTATATGGGGAATATATATCTTCTACTTCTTGAAGTGTATTAGCTTTTTCAACATTTAATTTTATTTCACCTGTAAGTTTCCCTTGTTCTTCAATTATTCTTATTACATCTTCTTTTCTACTTTGTAAATTTCTCAAATATATTAATTTATCATGAAATTCTCTTAAAGTAACATCACTCATTTCACCAGTCATTTCTTTTCTATATCTAGCAATAAAAGGTATTGTATTTCCATCATCTATAAGCTTTATAGTATTATTGATTTGTTCATTTCTAAGATTAAACTCTTTTTTTAAAATTTCATTTATATTCATATTAACCCTCTTCTTTCGTTGAAATTTATATGCATTATGATTTAATTTTAAATATCTTTAAAATAAGGCTCGAGAATTAAATTCCCAAGCCCTTATTTGAATTATTTTTTTGATTTATTCATTTTTAAGTACTCATTTATAAATAAATCTATATTTCCATCCATCGCACTATCTATATTTCCCATTTCTGCATTAGTTCTATGATCTTTTACTAATTTATATGGTTGGAATACATATGACCTTATTTGACTTCCCCAAGTTATTTGAGAATATTTACCTTGAATATCTTCTATCTTTTCCTTTTGCTCAAGCTCTTTTAGTTCTATAAGTTTTGCCATAAGCATTCTCATTGCTGTGTCTTTATTCTTATGTTGAGATCTTTCATTTTGGCATTGTACTACAACACCTGTAGGAATATGTGTTATTCTTACTGCTGAATCCGTAGTATTTACATGCTGACCCCCTGCACCAGAAGCTCTATATGTATCAATTTTTAAATCAGCAGGATTTATATCTATTTGTATACTATCATCTAACTCTGGTATAACATCTATAGATGCAAATGATGTATGCCTTTTTCCTGATGGGTCAAAAGGTGATATTCTAACTATACGATGTACTCCTTTTTCACTTCTTAGGTATCCATATGCATTAAGTCCTTCTATAAGTAGGGTTGAACTTTTTATTCCAGCTTCAGGGTCTGATATCATATCTAATATTTTAACCTTATAGCCTTTACTTTCTCCCCACCTTATATACATTCTTAGTAACATTTGTGCCCAATCCTGAGCATCTAATCCACCAGTTCCTGCATTTATAGATAATATAGCATTATTTTTATCATATTCACCGCTTAAAAGAGTCTTTATTCTTAAACTGTCTATTTCTTTTTCAAGATTTGATATAGACTGATCTATTTCTTTTTCAATAGATTCATCATTTTCTTCTAATCCTAGTTCTATTAAAATTTCTATCTCCTCTAAAGCCTCTGTTAAATTATTATACGCATCTACTGTTTCTTTAAGTAATTTATTCTCTTGAAGAATTTTTTGAGCAATTTCATTGTCATTCCAAAAATCTTGCTCATTCATTTTTTCTTCATTTTGATTTATTTTAATTAATAATGAATCAATGTCAAAGAGAAGCCCTCAATTCTTCTATATTTGAAGACATACTCTCCACACTATTTCTATAATCTTGTAAATTTAACATTTAAGTCCTCCAAAATTATCTTCCACAACACTTTTTATATTTCTTTCCACTTCCACAAGGACATTCGTCATTTCTACCTATCGTATCATCTTTTTTAACAGTTTTATTTGCTGGTTCATCGTTTATATTAGATGATAGGTGATTAACATCTATAACTTGCTTTCTTTCTACAGGTTCTTCTATAGTTATATTGAATAAGTATCTTATCGTGTCTTCTTTAATATGCTTAGTCATTTCATCAAACATATCAAAACCTTCCATTTTATACGCAACTACTGGATCTTGTTGTCCTATTGCACGAAGTCCTATACCTTGACGTAATTGGTCCATAGCATCTATATGGTCTATCCAATGGTTATCAACTGATTGAAGTAATATTACTCTTTCTACTTCTCTCATTCTTTCTGAACCTATTCTTTCTTCTTTTGCATTATAAATTTTCATTGCTATTTCATAAACTGCTTCTATTATTTCTGCCGTATTAAGTTTTTCCATATCTGGTATTTCTATACTTCCCTTTGGCATAAATAAGTGATATAGATAATCTCTAAATCCATCTACATTAAATCCTTCTTCTTGAGTATATATATTTGCTGCATCTTCTATTAAAGAATGTATCATCCCTTGTATTTGTTCTTGTAAGTTTTCACCTTCTAATACACGTCTTCTTTCAGCGTATATTATTTCTCTTTGCTTATTCATAACATCATCGTATTGAAGTACGTGTTTTCTTATTCCGAAGTTTCTACCTTCTACCTTTTTCTGTGCACTTTCTATAGATTTAGTTAACATTTTATGCTCTATAGGCATGTCTTCCTCAAGACCTATTTTTTCTACTACTGTAGATATTCTATCACTTCCAAATAATCTCATAAGATCATCTTGTAATGATATATAGAATCTTGAACTACCTGGGTCACCTTGACGTCCTGCACGGCCTCTTAACTGATTATCTATTCTTCTAGATTCATGTCTTTCTGTACCTATTATAGCTAGCCCACCAGCTTTAACAACCTCAGCTTGCTCTTGTTCAATTTGTCCTTTATACTTTTTATATAATTTCTCGTATTCTGCTCTAGCTGCGAATAATTCTTCATTTCCTTCAACAGCTATTCCCTCTAAAGATGCATCTACTTTGTTTATTACCGACTCATCATATCCTAATCTCTTCATTTCTTTTTTAGTTAAAAATGTAGGATTCCCTCCTAATACTATGTCTGTACCACGGCCTGCCATATTAGTTGCTATAGTAACTGCACCTAATCTACCAGCTTGTGCTATTATCTCTGCTTCTTTATCATGATGCTTAGCATTTAGTACCTCATGCTTAACTCCTCTTCTTTTTAGAAGCTGTGATAATAGTTCCGAGTTTTCTATTGATACAGTACCTACAAGTATAGGTTGTTTATATGCATGTCTTTCTATTATATCTTCTGCAACTGCATTAAACTTACCTTTTTCATTTTTATATACTGCATCTGGTAAGTCTTGTCTTAATATTGGCTTATTTGTAGGAATTTGAACAACATCCATTTTATATATTGCTTTAAACTCTTCTTCTTCTGTTTTAGCTGTACCTGTCATCCCAGAAAGCTTATTGTACATTCTGAAATAATTTTGGAATGTAACAGTTGCTAAAGTTTTAGATTCTCTTTGTATTTTTAATCCTTCTTTAGCTTCTATTGCTTGATGTAATCCTTCTGAATATCTTCTACCAAACATAAGTCTTCCTGTAAATTCATCTACTATGATTATCTCTCCATCTTTAGATACATAATCAACATCACGCTTCATTATAATATGAGCTTTTAGAGCTTGATTTATATGATGATATAGTTCCATGTGAGCTACATCTGTTATATTTTCTACGTTAAAGTAAACCTCTGCCTTTTGTATTCCTGAGTCAGTTAAAGATACTGATTTTTGTTTTTCATCTAATTCATAATTTTCCGGTTTTAATGTTAATATAAAAGTATTAGCATCTCCATATAAATGAGTAGATTTATCACCAGGTCCAGATATTATCAGAGGAGTTCTAGCTTCATCTACAAGTATAGAATCTACCTCATCAACTATAGCATAGTTTAATTCTCTTTGAACCATTTGTTCTTTATGTATTACCATATTGTCTTTTAAGTAATCAAATCCATATTCGTTATTTGTTCCATAAGTTATGTCACATTGATATTGAGATCTTCTAACTTGAGGATTTTGGCCATGAACTATTACTCCTACTGTCATTCCAAGGAATTCATATACTTTACCCATTTGCTCTTTATCACGCTTTGCTAAGTAGTCATTTACTGTAACTACATGTACTCCTTTTCCTGTAAGAGCATTTAAATATACTGGTGCCGTTGCAACCAACGTCTTTCCTTCACCGGTCTTCATCTCTGCTATTCTACCTTGATGTAAAACAATACCACCTATAAGCTGTACTCTATAGTGTCTCATTCCCAGTACTCTTTTTGAAGCTTCTCTAACTACTGCAAAAGCTTCTGGTAATATGCTATCTATACTTTCTCCATTATTTAATCTTTCTTTGAATATGTCAGTCATATTCTTAAGCTCTTTATCTGACATAGATTCAAATTTAGGCTCTAAGGAATCTATTTCGTCAACTTTTTTATTAAACTTTTTTAATTCTTTTTTATCTGCCATGTTAAATAAATTATCTAAAAAACCCATGTTCAGCATCTCTCCTCGCGCATTTATTATACTATTATACATTTTACCATAAAAATAATATATTTAATATTGTATATTTGTCATTACAACTTCTATCTAAAAGCATGCTTTTTTTATGTAATATAATTTCATCTAAAAAAGCTATCGATAATTAAATTTATCGATAGCTTTTTAATTAATTTAAATTATCTTATTCATGCTCTATCATTCCGTATCCACCATTTCTACGCTTATATACTATAGAAATTTCATCTGTGTCTATATTTCTGAACATATAGAAATCATGTTCAATTAATTCCATTTGTAATACAGCCTCTTCAGCACTCATAGGTTTCATATCAAACTTTTTATTTCTTTCTATTACTATATCTAATTTATCATCTTCACCATCAAAGTCAGGTTCTACTTCTGATGAATTTTCTCCATGGAACCTTATACTTTCATGATTTTGATGTCTATCTTGTAATCTATTTTTATATCTTCTTAATTGTTTATTTAATTTATCATACACAACATCTATAGCTGCATATAGATTTTCTTCTATATCTTCAGCTCTAATTATTGGTCCACTTATAGGGATTACTGTTACTTCTATTTTCTGTCTAGCTTTTTTTGCACTAACCGTTACTTTTACTTCTGTTTCAGGATGAAGGTAGTAGTCTAATCTTCCGATTTTTTCTTCTATTGCACCTTTTATTCCGTCTGTTAGCTCCATTTGTTTTCCAGATATTATTATATTCATAAGAACATCTCCCTTCAGTTATAGCAGTATAAATTTTTTATACTTAATAATATATTCTATTTTAAATTATAGAATCCTTTATTTTTATTGTTAGCTTTTATAATTTATTATATTCAACTAAAATAAGATTAATTTCAAATTAATTTATGTATATTCTGTGTGGATTACTATCAACATCGTCCTTGTGGATAATGTGGATAGTTTTGTTAATAACTCATGTTTTTGTGTATTTAAAGCTATTTATACACATATATATATCCACAAATATCAACAACTCTTGTTATTAATTTGTGAATTAATGTCATAATTTCACACTTTATCTATCTTTTTATTGTAAAATTTTTTTATATATTTCATTTATATTTTATACATCCTGTTATTAAATATATAATTTATATGTTTTAATTATAAATATTTTTTATTAAGTATTTATAATTACGTTAATTTTTTACAATAAAAAAAGCACCTATAAAGGTACTTTAGGATATTTAGCTGACCTGGTTTTTGACCCCACACTCGCCTACTGGAGGGTTCGCTTGGGTTCGCCGCACTACTAGCTCTCTCGATTTTATACCGGTAGGTCTTACTTCTAAGCCGCACCATGATCATTAACCCAATTTTTAGTGTTAACTTACGTGGATCCCTTTGCCTGCGACTGGCTTGGACTTTCAACCACAGACCTAAATATCACTTATCCATTTTAATATTTTAAGATTAATATGTCAATAGAAAATTATTCCGTAACATAACAATCATTACTTCTTGTTAAGAATGTCATAATAAATATTTTACCTATACCATTTAGCTTAAGCAATTTAGATATTTCATTTACAGTTAATCCTGTTGTGAATATATCGTCTATAATAAGAATATCTTTATTTTTCAAATCATAGCTAGAATTTTTTAATATAAATACGTTTTTTAATTCTATTTTTCTTTCTTCCTTACTAAGTTTATATAATCTTCTTGTGTAATCTTTCCTATATATTTTATCTATGACAGGTAAATCCATCAATTCTCCTAAATATTTAGCTATCTTTTGAGCTTGGTTAAAACCTCTTTTTTTAAGACGCTTTTTGTGCAAAGGTACAAACAGTATATAATCGAATTTTATATTTTCTATTTCTAATTTTTCCTTCATTATATTAGCTATATACCTACTCATATAAGTCTTATTATTATATTTCAAGCCAAATATTATTTTTTTACTAAACTCAGTATATTCTATACAGGAGATCGCTTTATCAAAATAAAAACTTTTACTAAAGCAATAACTACATCCACTTATATCTTGTTTTTCCAAACAATGATTTATTATTGGCTTTCCACATTTAATGCAACCGTCCAATATAAAATTCAACTCCATAAAGCAACTTCTACACATTGAATATGTATTATTTTTATTTATAGGTTTATTACATATGATACAGCTTATATTCTCTGGATATATAAATTCTAAGAGTATATTAGTTATATTTTTAAATATGCTATACTTTTCATTTAAATAACTTTTCATATTTACTTAACTAAAAGCCCCTCTTCCTTAAACTTATTTAATTTATAATCTAGATTGGAATATCTATCATTTGTCCTATTATTTTTTATCATGTACTCTAAGTATTTTACATCCCCTACTAATACAACTAGTTTTTTAGCTCTTGTTACTGCTGTATATAATAAATTACGGCTAAGTAACATTGGAGGTGCCCAAGTTATAGGTATTACTACTACCGGAAACTCACTTCCTTGACTTTTATGTATAGTTGTACAAAAACTATGATCCAGTTCATCTAATTCATCATATTTATATGCAACTATTTTAACTTGATCAAATATTACATATATAGTTCTTTTATCTTTATCTATATGATATATATATCCAATGTCTCCATTATATATACCTTCTCCACTATCACTTCTATCTTCATTTTCCCACTTTTTAGTATAGTTATTTTTTATTTGCATAACCTTGTCACCAACTCTAAAAAGCCTTTTTTGAAAACTCTCTTCAACTTTAAATTTTTCAGATTTATTAAGGTATTTTTGTAATTCAATATTAAGATTAGTTACTCCTAAATCCCCTTTTCTCATTGATGAAAGTATTTGTATATCCTTTAATTTATCTAAATTATAAAATTGGGGTAATCTTTCATGTACTAGCCCAACTATTTCTTTTAGAATTTCTTCATTCGTTGTTTTTTTTATGAAAAAGAAATCCTTTCCCTTAGAATTTAAATGTAGCGGCTCTCCATTATTTATTTTATGGGCATTTACTACTATCATGCTCTCTTGAGCTTGTCTAAATATTTCATTTAATCTAACCACATTTATTACACTAGAATCAATCATATCCTTTAGTACATTTCCTGCCCCTACTGATGGTAGCTGGTCACTATCTCCAACTAATATTACTCTAGTACCTGGCTTTATTGCTCTTAGTAAGCTATACATAAGTAAAATATCTACCATAGATACCTCATCTATAATTATTACATCTGCTTTAATAGGCTCTTCTTCATTTTTCATAAACTGAAGTTCATCACTGTCAGTTGTATATCCCATTTCTAGTAGCCTATGTATAGTTTTAGCTTCTTTATCAGACGTTTCGCTCATCCTTTTTGCTGCTCTTCCCGTGGGAGCTGCTAGTACTACTTCTTGGTTATTATTTTCAAATATTTTTATTATAGTATTTATGGTTGTAGTTTTACCTGTTCCTGGACCGCCAGTTATTATTACTACTCCGCTTTCTATAGCTTCTTTAACTGCTAGTGCTTGATTCTCAGCTAATTTAATATTATCTTGTTCTTCTACAACTATGATTTCTTTTTCTATATCTATATTTAAATCTTTAAATTCGCATTGGGATAATTTTATTATTTGTTTACAAACTCCATTTTCAGATAAATAGTATGGGATTAAGTATATTAGATTTACTCCATTCATTTTCTCTATGTGAACTTTTTGGTCATATGCTAGTTCCATTATACAAGTTTCAACGATAGGTGATTTTACTTCTAATAATTTCACTGCCTCTTGTATTAAAATATGTTCAGGTAGGTAAGTATGTCCGCTACTTAAAGATTGATTTAATGCATACAAAATTCCTTGAGATACTCTATCTTTAGAATTTTTTTCTATTCCTATTTTGCTAGCTATATTATCAGCTATTTTAAACCCTATTCCTCTTATATCTTCGGCAAGTTTATACGGATTCTTATTTATAACATCAATGGCTTTATTTTTATATTTCTTATATATTTTCATACAATAATTAGGCGTAATTCCATATGGAGATAACTCTATAATTATGTTTCTAAGCTCTCTATTTTCTTCGTAACTTTTTACTATTTGATCTATTTTTTTACTTCCTATACCTTCTACTTCTTTTAATCTTTCTGGCGTATTTTGAATTATATCTAAAGTATTGACTCCAAACTTATCCACTATCCTCTTAGCCATTTTTTCACCTATGCCATGTATTATTCCTGATGATAAATACACATAAATTCCTTCTAGCGATGATGGCGTTACTGGCATAAATTTATTTACTTCAAATTGAGTTCCATAAGTTTTATGATTTATCCACTTACCTTCAACTTCTATACTTTCTCCTATAGATAGAGTTGGCATACATCCTACGATTACAACTTCATTCTCTGCATTTGCTAAATGAGCTATTGTATAACCATTATCTTCATTTTTAAATACTATATCACTTACCATTCCTTCTATTCTTTCCATACTTATTCTCCTACAACAAATAATATTTCTATCCTTCACTTAAGTTGTAATTATTATACCTTTTATATAAAATAAAATCACCCCTTAAAGTAATCTTTTACAGGTATTTTCCTGTTTATACTCTAAGGGGTTTAAATATTTAATATATCTTAAATTATTGTCCTAATGCTTCTTTTCTTAATAATTCTGCTTTATCAGTTTTTTCCCATGGTAAATCTATATCAACTCTTCCTAAGTGTCCATAAGCAGCTGTTTGCTTGTATATAGGTCTTCTTAATTCTAAGTCTCTTATTATTGCACCTGGTCTTAAATCAAAGTGCTTGTTTACTAATTCTACTAATACTTCTTGTGAAACTTTTCCTGTTCCAAAAGTATCTATAAATATTGATAATGGCTTAGCAACACCGATTGCGTAAGCTAATTCTATTTCACACTTATCTGCAAGTCCTGCAGCAACTATATTCTTAGCTACGTATCTTGCAGCATATGCAGCAGATCTATCAACTTTTGTTGGATCTTTCCCTGAGAATGCTCCTCCACCGTGTCTTGAGTATCCACCGTAAGTATCTATTATTATTTTTCTTCCTGTAAGACCAGTATCTCCTTGTGGTCCTCCTACAACGAATCTTCCTGTTGGGTTGATGTATATTATAGTTTCTTCATCAAGTAATTCTGCTGGTATAACAGCCTTTATAACATGTTCTATTAAATCTCTTCTTATTGTATCATTATCAACTTCTTCTCCATGTTGAGTTGATATAAGTATAGTATGAACTCTAACTATTTTAGCTCCATCATATTCAACTGTAACTTGAGTTTTTCCGTCTGGTCTTAAGTAATCTAATAATCCTGACTTTCTAACTTCAGTTAATCTTCTAGCTAATTTATGAGCTAATGATATTGGTAAAGGCATTAATTCTTCAGTTTCATTACAAGCAAAACCGAACATTATACCTTGGTCTCCAGCTCCTACTTTTTCTATTTCGTCTTCAGCTGTTGCACCTTCTCTATTTTCTAAAGCTTCGTCAACACCCATTGCTATATCTCCTGATTGTTCATCTATAGAAGTTATAACTGCACAAGTGTCACAGTCAAATCCATATTTAGCTCTATCATATCCTATTTCTCTTACTGTTTCTCTTACTAATTTAGGGATATCTACATAAGTATTTGTACTTATTTCACCTGCTACTAATACTAATCCTGTAGTAACTGTAGTTTCACAAGCTACTCTTGATAAAGGATCATTTGCTAATAATGCGTCTAATATTGAGTCTGATATTTGGTCACAGATTTTATCTGGATGCCCTTCTGTTACTGATTCCGACGTAAATAAATGTCTTGCCATCTTTTGTTTCCTCCTTAATTAATAACATATTATCTTATTTTAAATTTCATTTTGTATAAGCTTTTTTACTTATACTTTGAACAATCGTTTTTGCTTATAAAAACTAGTCTATTTTAAAATCTTAATTATATCTTAAAAAGCAATAGTTTAGTAATCATTATTGAATTAAAAAACCTCTTCTTATATAAGAAGAGGTTAATTAGTATATCAATACGTTAATTAACTAACCTCATCTATCAAGACCACATGGTCTTGTAGGATTTAGCACCTCTTTCCCTAATGGGTGGTTGCCGGGCTTCACAGGGCCTATCCCTCCGCCGCTCTTGATAAGGTAATCAAGAAAGTTATTAAGTTCTTAATGTTAAATGTCTCACTGGTTTATATATTACTATTTTTATAAAACTATGTCAATGATTTTTTATATTTATTTTTCATTTTTCAAATTTTGCCCATAATTTTGACTTTTTATATTTATTTTTCATTAGATATTAAAATTATAAACCTTAGAATTACTAGCTTTATATCTTTACTTCAATTTTTTTGCTTGTCTTATAAAACTAGATAGTATCCTATCTTAACTTAATTTCATATTATATCTTATCTACTCTAATATAGGTCTTTTTTAGACCGAAATTTCATATATTTCTTTTTAAGGGGGGTGTTCCTATGTATTTAGCCAAGGTAAATTATAAAAAAGAAAATGTTATTCAGGCATTAAGTTCAACACTTAAAGATTTAGTTGATGAGAACATAGTTGTGGTTTGTATAGGAACAGATCGGGCTATAGGTGATGCCCTTGGTCCTTTAGTTGGAACCATGCTAAATAATAGCGACTTTAAATACCCTGTTTACGGAACACTAGATAACCCTATTCATGCTTTAAATATATACGAATCTATTGAACATATCAAAACGACTCATCCAAATGGAAACTTCTTGGCTATAGATGCATGTTTAGGATCAAAAAGTAGTATAGGTAATATACAGATTAGAAAAGGTCCTATTCTTCCTGGAAAAGGTGTTGGAAAAAAACTCCCTCAAATAGGAAATTATTCTATTGTAGGAATTGTGGATAAGATAGATGAAAATAATAGGTTTTCTTTTAACAATGTAAGACTTAGCTTTATATTAGAGCTAGCAGAAATAATTTCATTAGCCTTATTACTTTCTACGTAAATTCTTTTTCCTATTTATATGAAGGATCAGCCTCGCACTATATTTTCACATAAACTTCTACTCTTTGTGCGAGCGTAGTTCCTTTGTTCACCTATTGACTTACATAGATTATTAGTTCCTTTTAATGAAAAATATTTTATAACTTCTAAATTTGTAAATTTCAAACAAAAAAAGTCCTATCACTAGGACTTTTTTGTTTACTTTTGAACAAGAGCAAACATTAACTCTGCACTACATGCAAGTTCTTCTCCAACAAAGGCCTTAGCTGTAGCTTTTCCAATATTTCTTCTTAAAGATATCATTTCTACTTCCATAGTTAATGTATCTCCGGGTCTAACTTCTTTTTTAAATCTAACTTTATCAATTCCTGCAAATACACCCAATTTTCCTTTATTCTCATCTATAGACATCATGGCTACACATCCAACTTGTGCCATAGCCTCTATAATTAAAACACCTGGCATTATAGGATAATCTGGAAAATGACCTTGGAAAAATGGCTCATTCACTGTAACATTTTTTATTCCTACTGCTCTTTTTCCTTCTTCTAACTCTATTACTTTATCTACTAATAAAAATGGATACCTATGTGGTATTAACTCTTTTATTTGATCTATGTTTAACATAAAAATACCTCCCTATTATCTTCTTTTAAAGGTACCTCCTGTTTCAAGCAAGTCTAAAGAACCTAGTGCACTTCCTGTTCCTTTAGCTACACAAGATAATGGATCTTCCGCTACTATAACTTTAATTCGTGTTCTTTCTTCTATTCTTTTATCTAATCCGTATAATAATGAACCTCCGCCTGTCATTATTATCCCTGCATCACTTATATCCGCAGCTAATTCTGGTGGTGTTTTTTCCAATACTGCAAGTGTCGTTATTACTATTTGCTCTGCACATTCATCAAGTGCATCTAACATTTCTGAAGAATTTATAGTTATAGATTCTGGTAATCCTGTAACTAAGTTTCTACCGCTTATTTTCATACTTTTTTCTTCTTCTCTCCTATATGCAGTACCTATTTCTATCTTTATTTTTTCAGCACTTCTTTCTCCGATAAGAAGGTTATGTTGTTTTCTCATATATCTTACTATGGCTTCGTCAAATCTATCTCCACCTATTTTTATAGATTCACTTACTACAGCTCCTCCTAAGGAAATTACAGCTATATCTGCTGTACCTCCACCTATATCTATAACCATACTTCCATTTGGTTTAGATATATCTACTCCTGCTCCTATGGCAGCAGCTATAGGTTCTTCTATAATATATACTTCTCTTGCTCCAGCTTGTCGTGTAGCTTCTTCTACAGCTCTTTTTTCTACTTCTGTAACTCCAGTTGGAACACATACCATTATTCTAGGCATAAAGAATCTTCCAAAACCTTTTTTGTCTACAACTTTGTTTATGAAATAATTAAGCATTTTTTCAGTTACATCATAATCCGAAATAACACCATCTCTCAATGGTCTTATAGCAACTATATTACCTGGCGTTCTACCTATCATCTTTCTAGCTTCTTCGCCTACTGCTAAAACAGACTTTGTCCTTTTTTCTATTGCTACAACAGATGGCTCTTCTAACACAATTCCTTTTCCGCTAACATATACAAGTACATTAGCAGTTCCCAAGTCTATACCTATATCAGCTCTCGCCATTTTTCCAACTCCTTTTGTATTATATTCTATATTTAAACGATTCATTATTTTTTGCAAAACACTCCTATAATACAAAATATACAAAAACATTGTTTTAGTCAAGAATAATATAAAAAAATGTAGGTTTTAACCTACATCTTTTTTTAAATCTTTCTCATATTTAAGCTTAGTAGCCATGCCTCCTCTTATGTGTCTTTCAGATTTATTCTTTTCTAAAACCATTTTAACTTCTTTAGCTAAATATGGATTTATTTCCTCTAATCGTTCTGTTACATCTTTGTGAATCGTACTTTTACTCACTCCGAATGTTTTCGCTGTTTGACGTACAGTGGTGTTTTTTTCTAGTATATATTTTGCTACAACGATTGCTCGTTCCTCTATATGAGATCTCAAGACTTCCCCTCCTCACATACTAGCCTTAATCATATATATGTGAGCTTACAAAAAAATATAACAGACTTAATCAAATTTGATTAAGTCTGTTATATTTTTATTTCATTAAACTCATTGGATCTATTGCTTCTTTTCCTTTAAATGCTTCTATATGTACATGAGTTCCTTCTTCACTTTCGACTGTAGATGTATCTCCTACAATACCTAGAGATTCACCTTCTTTAACTTCTTGGCCTTTTTTAACTTTAATTTTTTCACCTAAGTTAGAGTATACTACCATAATATCATTATCACTTTTAACTTTTACTGACATTCCATAAGCATCATCTTTAAATACATCAACTACTTTTCCTGTTAATAAAGATTTTATCTCTTGCCCTTTATCATTACTCACATCTAAACCTTTGTGTATTTCCCATACGTTTAATGTTTTTGAATAACTAGGTTCTTTATCTGAGTATTCTCTTGTAACTTGTTTTCCTAAGAAATTTAATTTAGAGTCACTTTCTTTTTGTTTTTCCTTTTCTTTAGCTTGTTGTAAGTTTTGTTCTGAATCCGTTGTAGTTGGAACGGCATCATTATTTTCTTTCTTTATTAAATGCAATTCGTCATCATTTTTGCTATTGTTATCAGTATTATTTACAAATCCATTATTAGAGGCTAACTCATCTACATTGTTCTTTGTAAACCAAACTCCTCCAACTGCTACTAAGCAAATACATGCAAATAATGCTAAGTAAAAACCATCTCTCTCTAATAGCTTTTTCTTCATACAGCACCTCCAAATATATTTATGTATTTATATTGTTATCTTTAATTTCTATTTTTATACAATTTATGTTTTTTTTTGAAATTTTATATATAGAAGCTCTGTTTAATTTATTTACTATGTTTATAATACAAAAATAAACTCTATAACTTATATTAGATAATATAAGTTATAGAGTTTATTTTTTCTATATTAATATAAGTCATTTATTTGAGTTCCTGTATAATAATGAGCTAATATTTCATAATATTTATATCCTTCTTCAGCCATACCTTCTGCTCCCCATTGACTCATTCCTACACCATGCCCATATCCCTTTACTATAAAATCTAGGTAATTGTCATTGAAGATTATATCAAAATTAGCTGAATTTAGATTTAGTATACTTCTTACATCAGTTCCTTTAATTTCTTTATTACCTATCTTTATTTTTTCTACAGAACCTGCATCACTTGTTTCAAGTATCTTAATTTGGCTACTTAAATTATTCTCACTTATTTGTATACCACCGTAGCTTCTTTTTAAAGTATTTACGAAGTCTTTGTTACTAATTTTTAATGTAGATACATATTTAGGTGAATAATTTTTATCATAAGGACTATCAACTGACTTTAGATACGGCTGCGATTGTGAAAATACTTCTTCACAATTTTCTGTTTTACCTGATGATGTTGAGAAATATAAAGTAAGTATTGGCTCATTATCATAAGTTATAATATTCCCTTTAGTTTCTTTTACAGCTCTTTGAATTTTAGAATATGAATTTTTCATCCATTCACTTCCATTTTTTTTCTTCAATTCCTCATAGCTTTTATATTCTTGACAATGTCTATAATCAGTACAAACTACAGCATCTTTATGTTTACTTGAATTTCCTTGTTTTTGTTTATACATTACAAAAGTTCTAGCTGCTACAGCTTGAGCCTTAAGAGCTTCTATATTAAATTCTGTAGACATTTCTCCTGCTACTACACCACACAAATATTCTTCAATATCCATTTGCTGAGTTTTACCTAATTTATGATTATATACATTTATAATTGGTGATTTTTTATCTACTTTTTGATAATTTATCACTTTATTTACATTCTCACTTATAACGGTCTTTTTATGATTTTGAGGTGTTGCCTCTATCCCATCATAAGATACTATACTTATGAGTATAGGTATAGTTATAGAACAAGCCACTATACTTGCCAAAACTACTAACGGGTTCTTCATATACTTTTCCTCCTTGGTTTAATCCTTGTCCTTAAAGTATATGAACAACCCTGTTCTTTTAGCACTACTATTTTTTTAGTCTTCTACTATTCTTATATTTCCGCCTAATGCAGTTATTTTATTATCTATATCTACATAACCTCTTTGTATATGATATATTTCTCCTATTTGAGTTTCTCCCTCAGCTATAAGCCCACATAATATAAGCGCAGCTCCTGCTCTTAAATCTGTTGCATTAACTTTAGCACCATGTAATTTTTGTACTCCGTTAACGATAGCACTCTTTCCTTCTATTTTTATGTTAGCTCCCATTCTATTGAACTCAGCAACATGCATAAATCTATTTTCAAATACTGTTTCTGTAACTACACCTGTTCCATTAGCTATTGTAAGCATTGCCATAAATTGAGCTTGGACATCCGTTGGGAATCCTGGATGCGGTAAAGTTTTTATATCTATTGGTTTTAATATTTCTGGTCCTATTACTCTAACAGCATTATCCATTTCTACTATTTCACAACCAGCTTCTTTTAACTTAGCTACTACTGGCTTTAAGTGTTCCAGTAGTACGTTTTCTACAGTTATATCACCTTTTGTCATAGCTGCTGCAACCATATACGTAGCTGCTTCTATTCTATCAGGTATTACTGTATGTTCTGCACCTTTTAATTCTTTCACACCTTTTATCTTTATAGTGTTTGTTCCTGCACCTTTTATGTTAGCGCCCATTTCATTTAAAAAGTTAGCTAAATCTACTATTTCTGGTTCTTCTGCTGCATTTTCTATTATTGTAGTTCCTTCTGCAAGAGCAGCTGCCATCATTATATTTTCAGTAGCTCCAACTGACGGGAAATCTAAGTATAACTTAGCTCCTGTTAATCCCTTCGTTGTAGCTTCTACAAATCCATGATCCATTTCTACCGTAGCACCTAGATACTTAAATCCTTTTAAGTGTAAATCTATAGGTCTCGTTCCTATAGCACAACCTCCTGGCATAGATATCTTAGTATGATTAAATCTTGCAAGTAACGGTCCCATAACTAAAAAAGATGCTCTCATCTTTCTTACAAGCTCATATGGAGCCTCACATGTAGTTATGTTACTCGCATCTACTGTTAATGTATTATCTGTATAATCTACTTCTGCTCCTAAGTGTCTTAATAAATCAGATATAACATGCACATCTCTTAAATTAGGTACACATTTTATAGTAGACTTTCCGTTAGCTAGCAAAGTTGCTGCTATGATTGGTAATACTGCATTTTTTGCTCCATCTATTTTAACACTACCTTTAAGTGGGTTACTCTTCTTAACTAATATTTTTGACATCTCATTGACCTCTCCTCATTATTAATAATCTAATTTTATAATGGGTGTAGCAATATAGATGAGCGTTTTATCATCATCTTCACTATACCTCATTCCTATATTCAAATTCGTCTTATTTCCCAAATATTCCAAATAATTTTCATTTAAAATTTCACTATATGCTGTTATTGATACAAAATTTTCTTCCTCTACTCTATCTATTTCTTCAGCATTCATATTATATAATATTTTCTGCAAAATATCATCATATTTATTTATTTGTAACTTTTTTGTGTATTCTCCAGATATACAGGTATTTATATCTAATTGATATGTATGCTTATTAAGAGTATTTTCAAGAACTGTATAAATGTCCACTATATTTTTATATACTTTATTTTCTAATATGTCAACTATTATATAGGACTCTGTATTATTTTTTTTAATACCAATTATAGAAATGGTTTCCTTGTCTGTTTTTACTTGAGCATATATTTGATTTTCTTTCTTATTCCAATTTTCTTCCCACTTTATATTACTTTCCTCTAATCCAAGATTATTAATTATTTCTATACAAATATCTCTCATATCATTTTTTGATATATTATAATTTATGGCTCCGTTAGCTTTTATATTATAAAATTTAAAATTTGCTTGTGTATCATTGAAAGTTTCTATAAGTTTATAGTATTCATTATTCGATTTAATGTCTGCATATGATATTAACATTCCTGCTAACATCAATAAAAAAAAGCTTATAGTTAATTTTACTAATTTCATAAAAAATCCCCCTTAAAATTATCATACTTATACTTGAATTATTGACAATTTTAAGGAGGATATACTTTATATACTCTTTAGTTTTTATTCATTTATACATTTCTTATCCATTAATGCTTTTTCAAATGCATCAAATCCAATTCTATCTATAACCTTGCATATTCTTTCTTCAGGATTACCTAACTCTTTATATGTATCTAATATATCTTGTACTAATTCTACTATTTCTTCTTCTTGATATAAATTATTTAACTTATCTCCAAATCTATATCCTCTTCCCATTCTTCCCCCAAGATAAATTGCCATTCCTTGCTTATCAACTTCCATAGCTCCGAACGGACAAACTTGAGCACATTTTCCACAGTTTACACATTCATCTTTATCCCATACTAATGTTTTGTCTACAATCTTAACAGATTTTTGTCTACATGGTTTAGTACATAGTCCACAATTTTTGCATTTATCCTCATTAAATTTAACATAAACTTGTCCAACTATACCAATATCATTTGTATTTGCCTTTGCACAGTTATTAGGACATCCTACTAATGTTATTTTAGTTTTTGAAGGTAAATTATATCCAAAATACTTGTCATGTAATTTACTACAAAGTTTTTGCGTATCATATGTACCATGTTGACATACAGTTCCCTTACATGCAACTAGCGGTCTAACTTTCTTTCCTGTACCACCATGAGCTAATTTAGCTTCTTTTAAATCAGCCTTTAGATTTTCGATATCTTCATATTTAATCCAAGGAATTTCTATTGCAAGCCTAGTTGTTACACCTAAATATCCGTTTCCATATTTTTGTGATAATTGGGCTAAATCATTTAATTGCTTTGCTGTAAAATTTCCTGCTCTACTTAATATTCTTATAGAAAAATAACCCTCTTGTTTTTGTGCTAATATTCCTTCTCCCTTTAGTCTTGATATCTCATCTTTACTTATCACATCTGCACCCCTATTCAAATATATATTTTTACTTATAGGTTATCATACTTAAATTTTATCATCTACCGTATTTATCCATTTTATATATTAAATCTTATTATAGATACCATTAATTATCTTAATTATAAAAAATAAACATCAACTACCAAAATATGCACAATAATTTAATCATAATGAAATTTTCTACTATAAAAAAGCCGTACATTTTATAAATATACGGCTTTTTATCAATATTTATTATTCAACTGTTACTGATTTAGCTAAGTTTCTTGGCTTATCTACATCACAGCCTCTTTCAACTGCAACATAGTAAGATAATAATTGAAGTGGTAAAACTGTTAATATACTTGATAATATATCATCTACATTTGGTATATATATTACCTTATCCGCAGATTTTTCAACTTCTTTATTTTTTTCTTGAGCAATAGCTATTACATATGCTCCTCTAGCTCTAACTTCTTCCATATTAGATACCATTTTTTCAAATAACTCTTCTTGAGTTGCTATAGCTATTACTGGAGTTCCTTTTTCTATTAGTGCTATTGTACCATGCTTTAATTCTCCAGCTGCGAAAGCTTCTGCATGAATATAAGATATTTCTTTTATCTTTAAAGCACCTTCCATAGCTAAGTTATAATCTAATCCTCTACCTAAGTAGAATGCACTGCTCGCATCTTTTAATGTCTTAGCAACGTCTTCTTTGATATAACTTTCTTGCTCTAAAGCTTTTTCTACCTTTTCAGGCATTTCTTTTAGCTTTTCTATCATATCATTGTAGAACTCTCTAGTTATAGTACCTTTCTTTATAGCAAAATCCAATGCTATCATATAGAATGATACTAATTGCGTTGTGTATGCCTTAGTTGATGCAACAGATATTTCTGGCCCTGCCCATGTATAGAATACATCATCTGATTCTCTAGCTATAGAAGAACCCACAACATTAGTTACTGATAATATTCTAGCTCCTTTTTCTTTAGCATATCTTAAAGATGCTAAAGTATCTGCAGTTTCACCTGATTGACTTACTAATATTAATAATGTATTTTCATCTACAAATGGATCTCTGTATCTAAATTCAGATGCAATGTCAGTTATTACTGGTATTTTAGCAAACTTTTCTATTGCAAATTTACCAACAAGACCTGCATGATATGCAGTACCACATGCAACTATATATACTTTATTTATTTTTTCCAAGTCTTCCTTCGTCATTTTTATATCATCTAACTGAATTTCTTCGTTATCATTTAATCTTCTTATTAATGTTTCTTTAACTCCATTTGGTTGTTCATATATTTCTTTTAACATGAAGTGTTCATATCCACCTTTAGATGCAGCTTCAACATCCCAAGTTATTTCAGTAACTTCTTTTTCAACAACTTCTCTATTTTCATTTAAAACAGTTAGTTTATCCCCTATTATATGAACAAACTCACCATTTTCTAAGAAGTATACGTTTCTAGTATACTTTAATATAGCTGGTATATCTGATGCTATGAAGTTTTCACCTTCACCTAAACCAACTACTAATGGGCTGTCTTTTCTTACAGATACTAATTCTTGTGCATTATCCTTACATACAACACCTAGTGCATATGCTCCTCTTAATCTTTCAGTCGCCTTGTAAACAGCATCTAGTAAGTTTCCTTCATAATACTTATCAACTAAATGAGCTACTACTTCTGTATCTGTTTGAGATAAAAATACAACACCTTCTGCTTGTAATTCTTCTTTTAATTCCATGTAGTTTTCTATTATACCATTATGAACAACAGCTATTGTTCTAGCCATATTAAAATGAGGGTGAGAGTTTACATCAGATGGTTCTCCATGAGTTGCCCATCTAGTATGCCCTATACCTAATCCACCTTCTATTGGATTCTTTTCTAAATCTTCTGCTAGTATTGCTAATCTACCTTTGAACTTTCTTATTTCTAATTCATTTCCAACGTTAACTGCAACTCCTGCAGAATCATAACCTCTGTACTCTAACTTAGAAAGTCCTTCTATTAAAACTTCTGTTGCTTGTCTGTGTCCTAAATATCCAACTATTCCACACATATTAAAATTCCTCCTAAAAATATTATTATTTTATATATTTTTAGAGTTAGGTCATATTGTTCACTTAAACTTCCCTTTGTCCATAAAATTACTTCTATGATTTAAGGAAGTCCTCACGATGGTAAACACACCGCAGAGCATCCGCCGATAATTCGATAAACTCTGACCTCGTCAACTCAGTACTAATGTTATCTAATATCTATTTGATTACTAAGTTCTGGCGCTTATAAAGTGAATGCTAAGATATACTTTGTTGTCTTAGTATTCACTTTTAAATTACGATAGTTTTTCTTGTATAAGGTTAGCTAAGTTTGTAGCTAATTCTTTTATTTGACCTTCCTCTTTACCCTCTAGCATAACTCTTACTAACGGCTCTGTACCTGATGGTCTTATTAAAACCCTTCCACACCCATCTAGTAAGTTTTCTATTCTTTCTATTTCGCTTTTTATATCTTCATACTCCATATATCTATTCTTATTCTCATTCTTTATCCTAGCATTAATTAGTACTTGTGGGTACTGAGTCATTACTGCTGCTAGTTCTGATATTTTCTTTTCTTCTTCTAGTACTATTTGAGCAAGTACTAATGAACTTAAAACACCATCACCAGTTGTATTGTAATCTAGGAATATCATATGTCCTGATTGCTCTCCACCTAAATTGTATCCACTATTTTTCATTTCTTCTAAAACATATCTATCTCCTACAGCAGTAGTAGCAAGTTTTACTCCATGCTCTTTAGCTGCTATAGTAAGTCCTATGTTACTCATTACTGTAACTACTAATGTATCTTGTGCTAATTTATTTTTCTTTTTTAAATATATAGCACTTAGTATCATTATATGATCTCCATCAACAATGGTTCCATTCTCATCAATAGCAATTAGTCTATCAGCATCTCCATCATATGCAAGACCTAAGTCAGCTTGGTGTGCCAAAACAGCTTCTTGTAACTTTTGTGGATGTGTTGATCCACACTTATCATTTATATTATTGCCATCTGGTTCACTATTTATTGTTACTACACTTGCACCTAGTTCATCAAATACTATTGGTGCAACTTTATATGCTGCCCCATTTGCACAATCTAAAACTACTTTTAATCCCTTAAAATCTACATTTATTATAGATTTTAAGTAATCTATATAATCTCTTTGTGCATCATGCATGTGTATTTTCTTACCAACTTTATCTCCAACTGGATGATGCTCTACTTTTTCTATATTGTCTATATATTCTTCTATATTTAATTCAACTTCATCATCTAACTTATATCCATCTTTGTTAAAGAATTTAATACCATTGTATTCAACTGGGTTGTGTGATGCTGATATAACTACCCCACAATCAGCTTCATATTTTTTTGTTAAATATGCAACTGCAGGTGTTGGAACTACTCCAACTGTAATTACATCACACCCAACAGACATAAGCCCTGCTGTTAAAGCAGCTTCTAACATATCTCCAGATATCCTTGTATCTTTTCCAACTACTACTTTAACTTTTTCTTTCCCTTGAGCTAAGACATAACCTCCAGCTCTCCCTAATTTATATGCCAATTCACAAGTAAGTTCTGTATTAGCTATACCTCTTACTCCGTCTGTTCCAAAATATTTTCTCATTAAAAATCTCCTTCCATAACGAAAAGCTCATCAAACTATAATATATTATTATATACATATAAATGTTCTTGATTCTCTAGTTTATTCCATAAAGACATTTTAATATATATAATCAAAAAGGACAATAGAATTATTTCTATTGTCCTTTTTTTGTAATTTTTTATATAATTTTAATACTATTTTATAGCCTCTGCACCTTTTTGTAAAGCTTCCTTGTTTAATGGTACAAACTTTTCTTTACTAGGTCCAAATACCTTTTTAAAAGCTTCTAAAACTGATTCAACTTCTACTGTTTGATTTGTTTTTAAGTAAGCTCCTAACATTATCATATTTGCAACTTTAGGATTTCCTAATTCTAAAGCTATCTCATTTGCTGGTATATAGTGAACTTCAACATCATCTCTTTCTACTTTTCTTTCTATAAGAGAGCTGTTTACTAATATTTTTCCACCTGGCTTAACTTCTGCTTCAAATTTATCAAGTGATGGTAAGTTCATAACTATTGCACAAGTAGCATCTCCTGTTATAAGAGGAGAACCAACTGGTTTATCAGATACAGTTACTGCACAGTTAGCTGTACCTCCACGCATTTCTGGTCCATATGATGGTAACCAAGAAACTTCCTTACCTTCTAGCATTCCTGCATAAGTAAGTAATTGTCCCATAGACATAACACCTTGACCACCGAATCCTGCACATATTACTCTAGCTGTAGACATATTACTTCACCTCCCCATTAAGATCAATATCTTTTATATTCCCTAAAGGATAGTATGGCATCATATTGTCTCTTAACCATTGTAGTGAATCATTTGGTGCCATTCCCCAGTTAGTTGGGCATGTAGATAATACTTCTACTATACCAAATCCTAATCCTGCTTGTTGAACTTGGAAAGCTTTCTTTATAGCTTTTTTAGCTTTTCTAACATTAGCAGGTGTATCTACAGAAACTCTCTCTACAAATACTGCTCCGTCTAATGTAGATAACATTTCACTCATTTTTATTGGGAAACCTTGTTTATCTATTTCTCTTCCTCTTGGAGCTGTAGTAGCTTTTTGTCCAACTAATGTAGTTGGAGCCATTTGTCCACCAGTCATTCCGTATATAGCATTATTTACGAATATAGTAGTGAATTTTTCTCCTCTAGCTGCAGCATGAACTATTTCAGCTGTACCTATTGAAGCTAAATCTCCATCTCCTTGATATGTGAATACTGTTTTATCAGGTAGAATTCTCTTTATTCCTGTAGCAGCAGCTGGTGCTCTACCATGAGATGCTTCTTGCATATCACAGTTAAAGTAGTTATACGCTAAAACTGAACATCCAACTGGAGCAACTCCTATAGTATCTCCAAGCACATCTAATTCTTCTAATACTTCCCCTACTAATCTATGGATTATACCGTGAGTACATCCTGGACAGTAATGAGTTTGAGCATCTGTTAAACCTTGAGTTTTCTTAAATACAACTGACATTATCTAGCACCTCCTACAGCTAATTCACATTCTACTACTTCTTTAGCTTTGTTAGCTATTCCTTCTGGATCTGGTATCATTCCTCCAGTTCTTCCGTAGAAGTGTACTGGTATTCTTCCTTCAACTGCTAATCTTACGTCTTCTACCATTTGACCCATACTCATTTCAACTGTTAATAAGTTTTTAGCTGCTGGTATCTGATTGAATGCTTCGAATGGGAATGGCCATAAAGTCTTAGGTCTTATAAGACCAGCTTTTATTCCTTCAGCTCTTAATATATCTATAGCATTTTTTACTATTCTTGCTGTAGTACCATAAGCTACAAATACTAATTCAGCATCTTCTGTTTGGTACATTTCGTAATCTACTTCATTTTTTTCTATTTCTTTGTACTTAGCTTCTAGCTTTATACAGTGTTTTTCTAATTCATCTGGTTGTAAGTATAATGAATTTATTACATTAGGCTTTCTTTGTCCTTTAGTTCCTACACTTGCCCAATCTTTAGGTGGTAATTCTCTAGTCTTAGGAGCTTTAAATTCTACTGGCTCCATCATTTGTCCTATCATACCATCTGCAACTACCATAACTGGAGTTCTATAGAAATCTGCAACATTAAAAGCTTCCATTATCATATCAACGGCTTCTTGAACAGTAGCTGGTGCATAAACTGGAGTTCTGTAATCTCCATTTCCTCCACCTCTTGTAGACATAAAGTAGTCAGCTTGAGAAGGTTGTATTCCACCTAATCCTGGACCACCTCTCATTACATTAACTATAACACAAGGAAGTTCAGCTCCTGCAGCATAAGTTATACCTTCTTGTTTTAACGCTATCCCTGGAGAAGATGAAGAAGTCATAACTCTAGCTCCTGTTCCTGCTCCACCATATATCATATTTATAGCAGAAACTTCTGATTCTGCTTGAACGAATACTCCTCCAACATTAGGTAACTCTTTAGACATGTATTCTGGTAATTCATTTTGTGGTGTTATTGGGTAACCGAAGAAATATTTGCATCCAGCTTCTATCGCTGCCTTTCCAAATGCTTCGTTACCTTTCATAAGTATCTTAGCCATTAAAATTGCCCCCTTTATTTGTAATTAGTCTCTTTCTACTGTTATAACTGAATCTGGACACATAGTAGCACAATTTGTGCATCCTATACACTTATCCATATCAGCAACTGTTGCTGGATTATATCCTTTTTTATTAATTTTACTATTATCCATCGATACAATTTTCACTGGACAGGCTTCTACGCATAATCCACAACCTTTACAAAGGTCTTGATCAAAAAATACTTTTCCTTTAGCCATTTTTCTATGCCCCCTTAAAATCTTTCTATATATTTGAGCTCAAATTACATCCAGGCTTCTCTCATATAAAGCTGAATAGGGAATACTTCCCCTTCTAAATCTGTCGGTAACTGTGGTATAAGGTTTTCCATACATACAACATACTTAATTGGTATGTTGCATAGCTTTGATACTTCTGATACCAATGCTTGACCTTTTAATACATCATCTACAGTAGTTGATCTAATAAGATGTGTATTATTTACTAAACCTGTAACCTTAAGTCCTGAAGATTTTTCTATTGCTCTTATATGATCAATGACTCTATCAGCAGTCTGAGTTTGCTCTCTATTTGCATTTACTACACAAAACATATCATAATCATTTTCTTCTATTAAATGATTAAATCTTCCTACAACCCTAGCACCTACATTATCTCCACCAACATCCATGACATAATTATAAGATTTATCATTTATTGGTGTTGCAATTTGCGCTGATATTGCTGGTAAATCTAGAGTTGGAGCATCTATACAACTATCTATAGGAAGTATATCTAGAGATTTTAGTAAATCTTTTTTCTCTCTTGTTCTAAAATAAACATTTACTACATCTAAATCAGATAAAGCGACTTTCCCATCTACTTCACTTCTTAGCTTAGTAACATAGTTCATAGCAAATTCACTTTTTCCACTTCCATAATGTCCTATCATGATTCTTATTCTATTATCATTAGTTATCATCAATCTCACCTATTAAGTCATATAATTAAATTCATATATGTTATTTGTTTAATGTCCTTGTCTATATTTTTATATGCACTCTACCTTGCAACCATATACTTGAGGTTCTTCTTCTTTATTTAGAACTCTAAGTCCTCCTTGTGCTAATGCTATCATTTCATCTTCACCTGGATATACTTTAACTTCAGAGATAAATTTAACTCTTTCTTCTATCATACTTGTAAATAACTTAGAATAAGCTATTCCACCAGTTAATAACACTGCATCTACATTTCCTTTAAGTACAGATGCACATGCACCTATTTCTTTACTTACTTGATAAGCCATAGCTTCATAAGCTAATTTAGCTTTTTCATCACCATTAGCTATTCTTTCTTCTACTTCTCTAGCATCATTAGTGTTTAAGTATCCTACTAATCCACCATTACCTTTTATTCTCTTTTTAATTTCATCTTGAGTATATTTTCCGCTGAAGCACATTTTTACTAAGTCTCCAACTGGTAAACCACCACTTCTTTCTGGAGAAAATGGTCCTTCCCCATCTAGAGCATTTGCAACATCTATTACTTTACCTTTTTCATGAGCTCCTACAGATATTCCTCCACCCATATGAGCTACTATAAAGTTGCTATCACTGTATTCCTTATTTAGTTCGTTAGCAGCTCTTCTAGCTGTAGCTTTTTGGTTTAATGCATGGAATATACTTTTTCTATCTATTTCAGGTATTCCTGATACCCTAGCTAATTCATTCATTTCGTCAACAACAACAGGGTCTACTATATATGATGGTATATTAACTTCATCCCCTATTTGTTTAGCTATAATTCCACCTAAGTTTGATGCATGTTCACCTAACACACCAACTCTTAAATCTTCTATCATTGCTTCGTTTACAACATATGTTCCACCTTGTATAGGCTTAAGAAGTCCTCCTCTACCTACTACAGCATGTAAATCAGATATTTTTACTCCACCCTCATCTAATGCTTCTTCTATTACTTTCTTACGGAATTCAAATTGATCTGATATTTTTTCAAATTGGCCTATTTCCTCAGAAGAATGTCTTAAAGTTTTTTCAAATACTAAATCCTCATTATCAAATACAGCTATTTTAGTTGATGTTGAACCAGGATTTATTGTTAATATTCTAAATACATTATTCATATGTCTTACCCCCTAATATATTAAGCTTTAGCCGCCATTAATACACCTAAAGCTATTGAATTTAACTTAGTTTCTTCATTATCAGCTCTTGAAGTTAATATTACAGGTGCTTTAGCACCAACTATAAGTCCTGCATTTTTTGATTCTGAGAAAAATACTAATGACTTATATAATATATTTCCAGCTTCTATATCTGGAGCTAATAATATATCTGCTTTACCTGCTACTGGATGATTTATACCTTTATGATTTGCAGCTTCTAATGATACAGCATTATCTAATGCGAAAGGTCCACCTACTATACACCCTTCGATTTCCCCTCTTTCACACATTTCTTCTAATTCTTTTGCATCTATTGTATCTTGCATTTTAGGATTTACTTTTTCTTTAGCACATAATGCAGCTACCTTTGGTTTTTCTATATCTAATGAATGTGCTACTGTACATGAATTTTCTATGATTTGTTTTTTAATATTTACATCTGGTGCTAAATTCATTGCTGCATCAGTTACTAAAAATAACCTGTCATACCCTTGTACATCAAATACTGCAACATGACTTAATACATTTCCAGTTCTTAAACCAACTTCTTTATTTAGCACTGCTTTTAATATTATAGATGTATCTACTAATCCCTTCATTACCATGTCGGCTTTACCTTGTGATACTAATTCAACTGATTTTAGAGATGCTTCTGATAAATCTTGTACATCTATTAATTCATAATTATTAAGATCTATATTTATACTACTTGCTATTTCCCTTGTTTTTTCTATATCTCCTACTAAAATAGCATTAGCTATTTTCTCTTTCCTTGCCATTTCAACAGCCATTAAAACTTCTTTATCTTGGCAGCATGCTACTGATATAGTTTTAGGGCCTCTTTCCCTTGCAAATTTTATTACTTCTTCAAAGTTTCTCATATACTCCCACCTCATTTTTGACATCTAGTAAAAAATATCTTTATACTTTTTACTTATAAGTACTAATTAATATATAATTTAATTATTTAAATAATTATATTCATCTCTTATATTCCTATCTGTATAAGATTCTTATAAGATATAATTTATTTATTATTTTAGGATGTAGCTATATGCTGACAATCAATTAAATTTAGAGCACATTGTATTCATAATACTTTAACAATCTAATAATCTAAATGTAATTGTTACACTTTATATTCTTATACTTAGATTATACATGTTTTAGCAACGTTTTCCTAGTCTATTGAAATTTTTTTAACTTTTCAGATTATTCATTCACAACTTACCTTTATCTTTATAATATTACTAAATTAAACAAGATGCAATAGAAATATCATTTTTTTTACATAAAACGATATTTTTTATTGCATCTTTACTTAAAATTTTTTATATTATAATGTTTGATTTGGATTAACAACTATATTTTTAACCTCATATTTTAAATCATACTTTATATCATATGTCTCACTTTCAGCAATTTCTTGGGATAAATCTATATATAATACTATATCTGATTTTGTTATATTACTTACACTCTCTAAGTACTCAATACTAACCTTAACGCTAGTTGGTATATTTATAGTTGCTATATCTATATTATTTTCATTATTTCTTATTTCAATTTCTTTTGATGTATATACAAACTCTTCTTTAATTGTGCTTACTGTATTTAGCTTTATAGTAATATACTCATTCTCTACAATTACACCTTTTGGAATATTCAAATATATATCTTTTGAAGTATTATTAGCTATATCCTTTATATCTACTACTTGCGTATCTATATATTCAATTTTATCTATAATCTCTTTTTTGCCTTTTATAGTTATATTATTCTGACTTAATGTATAATCTTTTAAATTCGTTTCAGGATTGTTTCCCTCAGCAAATTTTATTTTTATAGGAACATTTTTTTCCTTCAATAAAGTTGTATTTACTATAACTGATGATTGTTCTAATTCCACACCTTCTACCTCATCGCCATCTTCATCTATAGGCCTTAAACTTATCTCAGCGGAAAATCCATTTGTCTTTGAACCTACATCTAGTATACCTACAACCATTTGAACTTGTTGAACTAAACTTCTTGGTCCTGATATACGTATACTATCTTGACCTTTATCAATGCTTACCTTATCTATATTTATTTTTGATTTACCTTCTACTTGTATATCTATGCTTCTTTTTTCTGTTACTACTTTCTCTAAGTTAACTATCATAACGCTATTTTTAAATTCATGCGTAACCCTTTCAGATGTGCTTGCTTTTAAATATATCTCATTTTTACCCTCTATAGGATTATTTATTTGACCATATATATGTATATTTTCCTTCTTAACTTTCTTAATATTTGACAATTTTCCAGATATATATATATCTGTAGTTAACTCAGTATCCGGATAAATCACAAGATTTTTTTCGTTTAACTGGTTCATATTATTTATAGTTATAGGAATATCTTCAAATAATTTAGTTTCTTCTGGATCAACTACTGCCATAACATATAACCATAATACAATGGCACTTAACAGGGATATTAATTTTATCTTGGTATTATTTTCAAATTTATCTATCATCTGAATATACCACCTTTAAAAAAGTTTTTATCATCTGTTTTAGTTTTTAGATTACTTCTTAGTATATTTGTCATTCTATCTTTGGATATATTTCTATATAGCTTCCCTGCTTTAGCTATAGATACATCTCCTGTTTCTTCTGAAACAATAAGTGATATACAATCCGAAACCTCACTAACACCTATTCCAGCCCTATGCCTAGTCCCTAAATCCTTGCTCAAGTCTTTACTCTCAGTTAATGGCAAGAAACATGCTGCTGCCTTTACTTGTGAATCTCTTATAACAACCGCACCATCATGCAATGGAGTATTTGGGATAAATATATTTATTAATAACTGCCTTGATGCTTCACCATCTATACTAGTCCCTGTATTTATTATATCCCCTATCTTAGTCTGTCTTTCCATAATAATAAGAGCGCCAATCTTTTGCCTTGATAATGAATATAAAGCTTCAACTATTTCTTCTATTGTTTTAGTAATCGCTTCTTCTGATATATTGGGACCGTTTTTCATAAAGAAATTAAATTTAGCTCTACCTATATGCTCAAGCCCTGCTCTAAGTTCTGGTTGAAAAATTATAAGACCAGCTATAACTCCAAATTCAAGAGCATTGACTAATATCCAATAAAGAGTATGTAATTTAAAAGTTTCACTTATTTGGGTTGCTACTAATAAAAATAATATTCCTTTTAAAACCTGCTCTGCTCTTGTATCTTTTATAAACATAAATATCTTATAAAAGATGTATGCAACTATAGATATATCAACTATATCATTTATAGTCATTCTAAAAATTATGTCAAAAAAATCACCTAAAAAAGAATTTATATCCAACACAGTTTTATCCTCCTGTTTGATAAGTTCTTGATTATTTACACTATGTATTATACTATATTAATCTAACTATATACAAACTATTTATAATGTCCATAATTATATAAAAAAAAAGTTTCACTAAAGTGAAACTTTTTTTATTGGTGAGCGCACAGGGATTCGAACCCCGGACACACGCCTTAGAAGGGCGTTGCTCTATCCAGCTGAGCTATGCACCCATATTTAATATGGAGCGGGAAACGAGATTCGAACTCGCGACTTCAACCTTGGCAAGGTTGCGCTCTACCACTGAACTATTCCCGCATTTAATTTTTAAAATCTAAAAAGGACTCAAATCATCGTCTTCCAACATGGCACACTAATGATCCATACTATTATATTGGCGGGAATAACAGGACTCGAACCTGTGACCCATTGATTAACAGTCAATTGCTCTACCAACTGAGCCATATTCCCGCATATTTAATTGGCGACCTGGAAGGGACTCGAACCCTCGACCTCCAGCGTGACAGGCTGGCATTCTAACCAGCTGAACTACCAGGCCGCATAATGGTGGGACTAACAGGGCTCGAACCTGTGACCCCCTGCTTGTAAGGCAGGTGCTCTCCCAGCTGAGCTATAGTCCC
>NZ_DATIRC010000016.1:0-31213 GCF_035470145.1 Romboutsia sp. | reverse complement strand
AGAAAATATAGAATTTTCTTTAAAAATAGATAACTTAATAGATAATTTAATAAATTAAATGAGAAAAGTAGTAAGCGATGCAGATAATAACGCAAAAACTATACAAGAAGTAGCTATTGATAAAGAATAATTTTAATTAATTACATATAGAGTGAAAACTGTGGCAGTTTTAGTAACTGGTGGAGCAGGGTATATAGGAAGTTATACCTGTATAGAACTTTTAGAATCAGGTTATGAAGTAATATAGCTTAAGTACAGATAAAGGATATAGTGTACTTGAGTTAGTAAAAGCATTTTCAAAAGTTAGTAACGTAGAAATACCATATAAAATATCACCAAGAAGAGAAAGAGACATGGCTACTTGCTATGCAGATCATACAAAAGCTGAAAAAGAACTTAGATGGAAAGCTAAATATTCAATAGAAGAAATGTGTCAAGATTCATAGAGGTAGCAAAGTAGTAACCCTAATAGATGTGAAGTAAACACAGAAACTTAAATCAAAAATTCATTAATAAAACCTAGTATTTTTAAATATAAAAAGCATCTAAAAACAAGATGCTTTATTTTTTTGCAACAAATTATTTTGAACCAAAACCAATAAACGCTATAAAATTGTTGAAAATACAAATATTTGAGGGCAATAAGACTAAAGGAAATAATGCTAAGTGAGTCTAACTATTAAATATTGTAGAGGGGGATGGGAGATGGATATAAAAATAAAAAAGTATCTTACCATGATGCTTACAATAGCACTAATAATAGTAATATCAGTACCAACAATGTCTTATGTAGAAGCAGCAAGTAAGCATCTGCTAATAATCAATACCAAAACAAATAGAATGGGATACTATGTAAACAATAAACTGATAAAAGAATTTGCAGTAGCAACAGGTAAAAGAAGTACACCAACACCAACAGGTAAATCTAAAATAGTAAATAAAATAAAAAACAGACCATACTACTCAGGAGGAATACCAGGAGGAAGTCCACGAAATCCTTTAGGAGATAGATGGTTAGGATTAAGTATAAGAGGAACTTATGGTACAACATACGCGATACATGGAAATAATAATGAAAGCTCAATAGGAAAACATATATCAGGTGGATGTATAAGAATGCATAACAAAGAAGTAAGATGGCTATTTGATCGAATACCAAATAGAAGCGATGTGATTTTAAAATATACAGACCAAAGTTTCAAACAAATTGCAGCAGGTTATGGAATAAGATTACAAGATACAAATAAACCTAACCCACCAAAACCACCAGTAAAAACCGGTTGGGAAACTAAAGATGGTAAGACATATTACTATAATTCAAAGGGACAAAAGGTAACAAGCTGGCAGACAATAAACAATAGAAATTATTACTTTGACTCAAATGGAGTAATGCAAACACAATTTAAAAAAATAAATAATCAAACTTATTACTTCGGAGTAGACGGAATAATGAGAATAGGCTGGCAAAAAATAAATAGTAAAAAATATTACTTTGACTCAAATGGAGTAATGCAAACACAACTTAAAACAATAAATAATAAAATGTATTACTTTGGAGCAGACGGAGTAATGAGAAGTGAATGGCAAATAATAAATAATAAGAAATACTACTTTACAAATGAAGGATATGTAGCAGTAGGATTAACACAAATAGATGGTAAAACATATTTCTTTGATAACAATGGGCAATTAGCATCAGGCTGGCAAACATATGGAGGACGTAAATATTATTTTGGCAATGATGGAATAGCACTAATGGGGTGGCAAACCATACACGGCAAAAAATATTACTATGATTCAAATGGAGTAATGCAAACACAATTTAAAACAATAAATAATCAAACTTATTACTTTGGAGCAGATGGAGTAATGAGAACAGGTTGGCAAACTATAAATGGAAAGAAATATTACTTTGCAACAAACGGCACAACTATAAAGGGATGGGAAACAATAGATAATAAGGAATACTATTTTACAAATCAAGGATATGTAACAGTAGGAATAACACAAATAGATAGCAAAACATATTTCTTTGATAACAATGGACAATTAGGATTAGGTTGGCAAACGTATGGAGGATATAAATATTACTTTGGCAATGGTGGAATAGTATTAACCGGTTGGCAAACTATAGACGGTAAAAAATATTATTTCAATCCAGATGGCACAATGCAAAAAAGGTGGGAAGAGATAAACGGCAATATGTATTATTTTGAACAGGATGGAATAGTTAGAACAGGATGGCAGGTTATACATGACAATAAATACTATTTTAATAATGAAGGAGTAATGCAAAGCGGATTAAAGACAATAGATGGAAAAATATATTATTTCTACGAAGATGGAAAACAGGCTTATGACATAGTTGTAGAAGATGGAATAGAAATAGATAAAAATGGAGTAGTTATAAGTATGCCCTAAACCAAAAATATATATGGAATAAATAATCAAAGCACATATCTAAAATGGTATATGCTTTGATTATTTATTTAAATATAAAAAAATTAATTCAAATATATTATGTAAGTGATTCAAGCACACGTTGCTCAATAGTATAGGTTTGATTTATAAAAATAGAAATAAATAACCATAAAAATTTTTTGTTTTTTTACGTGTACCCAATAGAGGCAACAACTTAATAGTAAAAGTCCATTGCGGACTTGGGGGTGGGAACCACTAGTTAAGGAAGAAGATATTGAAAAACTAGGGATTCATTTATAAATTTCACCTTTATTTTTACTATTCTACATACATTTATTGTAATTGATATTAAATATAGGATTATAGGTAGGTTTGTGGAAAAATAAATATACCTACAGTTTTTTATTATTCGATTAATTTATGCAAAATGTGCATTTTACCTTCTATATATGTTATAATGTACTCTGATTAATAAAAAATAGGGGGTAATTTGATGAAAAAGTTAACAAAATTACTTACAGCAGGGATAATATCAGTAACTTTAGTTGCGCCAAGTATATCATTTGCAGCTAACATCAATATGGAAAGTAATTCAAATATTAACATAAACCTAGAAAAAAGAACTGTATTATTAGGATATAAATCAAAAGTAAGTATATCTTTCAAAGAAAAGCAAAATGCTAATAGCATAACATTAAACTATTTATGCTATGATATGCCACTTAGTACAACACTAAACTATAATCAAGAAACAAATACATACGAAGGTGAAATAAACTTCAATAAAGACCCAGAATACTTAAATGTATGGTCAATTGAAAATATAACTATAAATAATGAAGAAAATCCTAAAATACTAAACAAAACAGATTTAGAAAATATGGGATTAAATTTAGACGACTATAAAGTAACTCAAGAATATATAATTAAAAACGCAAGATCTCTTACAACATATATTGAAAAAACAGCAGCTCCCATAAAAAAACTTGTGGGAGTAGACAGACAAGATACTGCTGTTCAAATAAGCAAAGAAGGATGGGCAAATGGAGCAAGTAAGGTAATACTAGTAAATGGGGATGCTATAGCAGATGGAGTAACAGCCACACCATTAGCTACTACTTATGATGCACCAATACTTCTTATAAATAAAGATAGTATACCACAAAGGACTATGGATGAAATTAAACGTTTAAATCCTAGTGAAGTAATAGTAATAGGCGGAGAGTCAGTTATTTCTAATAACACTGTGACAAATCTAGGAACTGCTACGGGAAAAACAGTTAGACGTATAGCAGGAATTAATAGATATGAAACTTCTTTAAAAATAGCTAAAGAAATAGATGATAATCACGATGTTAACAAAATTTATATAGCTAATGGATATAAGGGTGAAGTAGATGCTCTTACTATAGCTGGAAAAGCAGGTCAAGATAAACAGCCTATAATTTTAAGTGAACAAACTAAGTTACCAGATACAACTTATAACTGGTTAAAAAATGAAAATTTAACCGATGCATATTTTATAGGTGGTCAAGAGGTTTTAACAACCGATGTTATACATCAAGTTGCAGATATAACTACTCCTGTTTCGGGAAGTATTTACTATAATAGGGTATATGGAAGCGACAGACATGAAACTAATGCTAAGGTTATCGAAAGATTTTATCCTCAGGAAAATTTAGATGCTGTATTAGTTGCAAAGTCAGATGTATTAGTAGATGCTCTAGCTGCGGGACCTTTAGCTGCTAAGTTAAATTCGCCAATACTTATAAATCCAACAAATTATGTATCTTCATATCATGAAAATAACTTAACAAATAAGTCTTCTAATGTTGTATATCAAGTTGGTGGAGGAATACAAGATAATGTTATAAATGATATGGCATATAAGTTATCACAGCGTAATTCGGGTGAAAAAACTGTTGTAATAGATCCAGGACATGGGGGAGCAGATTCTGGAGCTTTAAATAAAGTAAACTCAACTATACAAGAAAAAAATTATACACTAGATACTTCTTTAGCAGCTGCACAGTATTTAAGAAATAATGGTGTAAATGTTGTACTTACTAGAGACAAGGATGTTACTATGGCTTTAGCAGAAAGAACCTCAATGGCGAATTCTATAGGACCAGATTTACTAACAAGTATTCATTATAATTCATATAATACACTAGCTAGTGGTGTAGAAGTATACTACAAATCTGCAGATGTAAATGGTGGAACTAGTAAAACTTTAGCAACTAATATATTAAACAGTATATTAGAAAAATTTAGCCTTAAAAACAGAGGAATAAAGACAAGAGTTACTAGCACTGGAGTAGATTATTATCATATGATAAGAGAAAGTCAAGCTCCTTCTGTAATAGTTGAATGTTCATTTATAGATAATGAAAATGATCAACTCCTTGTTAATAATTTACAAAAAAGACAATTGATGGGAACTCAAATAGGTAAAGGAATAGAAAATACATTAAAATAATACTAAAAAATAAATTATATTAAAAAAACTTTAATTATTCATCTAAATAATTAAAGTTACCCTTAATAAGGTGTAGGCATTAAATTTTATAGATTATAATATTTCACCTGAAAAGTAAAAACTGTATGAAAAAAGTCTCAAATTTGTTGTTGTTAATTTGCAAAAAAATACAAAACAAAGGAGAGGCTTTACTTGATTAGCATATTAAATAATAACTTAAAATTATTTGATGGTATCACAGGGTGGTTAAAATCTAAGCTTAGAAATGGTATTTAATTATACATTTATAGTTACTAATATGAAGTTGATAAATTAAAAACTATAGATAAAATTATATTAAAAAGATGACTAAAAATTTTACGATTAGAAATTTTAGTCATCTTTTTGTATTGCCACTTAGACGTATTAAAAAATCATAAATTCTCCAGTAGACTTATATATAGAAACACTTTTATTTTATCAATACTCTTTAAGGGGTAATGAATACATGTTAACTATAATAAAGATAATTTTAGAAATGAAGAAGAATATATTACACTAGAAATCTAGTTCCTAAAAATTATTAGTAAGGAGAATAAAAAGTGCTATAGATTTTAATTCTATTCATTAAAGTATAAAATAAAGCAAGTTGTAAAAGCTTAGACCAAATATAATCTGAAAAAGGATATTATGCAACTGGAAATTATTCTGTTTACCAATTTTTTTGATAAATAAACAAAAACTTAAAAAGTAATAGCTTTATATATTATTACTATGAATCGTAAAATATTTTATAGAGGTTACTTTTTCATTGAAATATGATATCATGAGAGGATAATGAAAAGTAATAATCAACAGGAGGGTTTATGAGTAAAGTAGCTAAAGCAACATTAGCACTTATGATAGCAACTATGTTGTCAAAAGTGTTAGGTTTCGGACGTGAGTTGGTGCTAGCTTCATCATATGGTATGTCATCTTACACAGATGCATATTTAATAGCGCTTAATATGCCAAATACCATATTTGCAGCGGTTGGTACAGCTATTGCCACTACATTTATACCAATGTACTATACAGTAAGCAATGAGCAAGGTGAAGAAGGAGCAAATAAATTTACAAATAATATTTTTAATATAGTGTTAACTATATGTATAGTAGTAGCAATATTAGGGATAGTATTTACAAAGCCTTTAGTAAAGGTATTTGCTATGGGGTTTGAGGGTGAAACTTTAGAATTAGCAATATATTTTACTAGAATTATAATCGTAGGTATTATATTTATGGGGTTAAGTAATTTAATGACTGCCTTTTTACAGGCTAAGAATAATTTTTCTGTACCAGGGTTAATAGGTATACCTTTTAATGTCTTTATAATAATAGGTATAATTTTGAGTGTAGGCAGAAGTCCTTTTATATTAGCAATATGTACATTTTTGGGATTGGCTAGTCAATTTTTATTCCAGTTACCTTTTGCTATAAAAAAAGGATATAGGTATAAGCCATATATTAAATTTAAAGATAAAGATATGAAAAATATGTTATGGTTAGTTGGTCCTGTTTTTATAGGTGTTGCAGTTAATCAAATAAACACTATGGTAGATAGAACTTTAGCATCGACTCTGACAGAAGGAAGTGTTACTGCGTTAAATTATTCAAATAGACTTAATTTATTTGTTATATCAATGTTTATAGCATCTATATCAACTGTAATATATCCCATGTTATCTAAGTTATCTAGTGATGATAATAAGGAAAAGTTTACTGAAGCAGTTGTGACTAGTGTAAATACTATAACACTTTTAGTTATACCTGTATCTGTAGGGGCTATGGTACTTGCTACTCCTATAGTTAAGTTTTTATTTGAAAGAGGAGAGTTTAATGCTCATGCTACTGCTATGACTGCAAGTGCATTAGTGTTTTATTCTATAGGTCTTATAGGCTTTGGTATTAGAGATATTTTAGGAAAGGTATTTTACTCTCTACAAGATACTAAGACTCCTATGATAAATGGAGCTATAGCTATGGGAATTAATATAGTATTAAATATTATATTAGTTAGATTTATGGGTCATAATGGTCTTGCTTTTGCAACTAGTATATCAGCTATTTTAACTATAGTATTACTATTTAGAAGTCTTAAGAAAAAAGTTGGATACTTTGGACAAGATAAGATAATTAAAGTTATAATTAAGTCTTTTGTATCAGCAGTTATAATGGGAGTTATAAGTGTTTTAACTTATAATATATTAATTGGAGCGCTAGGTTCAGGTACATTAGTAGAGATGATAGCTTTATTTGTAGCTATAATTATAGGTGCTATAGCTTATGTTATATTGATTATAATGTTAAAGGTAGAAGAAATTACAATAATTAGTGATAAAATTTTAAAAAAAATCAAAAATAAAAAATAGGAAATTTAGGTCATTTTGTGTAAATTTACATGATATGACTTATTTTTTTATGGTAAAAATAATTTAAATAATAAATAAAATAATTTATTTTGTCACAAATTAAAATGTAAATAACTATGAAAATATAGAAAAATATGATACAATTATATAGATTATGTCATAAATCATTTTAAGTAGAAGTGCAATAATATATAGTAAATCATGAAAAAATATTCTACTTAGGGAGGGAAACATACGTGAAAATATTAGAACGTTTTTTAGCTTTGATAATGATAATACTATTAAGCCCCATATTAGTTATAGTTGCAGTATGTGTAAAATTAAACTCAAAAGGCCCTATATTATTTGAACAAGAAAGAGTCGGACAATATGGAAAAGTATTTAAGATATATAAATTTAGAACAATGAAGATAGATGCACCTAATGTTTCAACGGAGGAATTAATAAATGCAGATGAATTTATCACTAAGGTAGGTAAGATTCTTAGAGTTACTAGTATAGATGAAATACCTCAATTACTTAATATAGTAAAAGGTGATATGAGTTTTGTTGGACCTAGACCTGTTATAGTTGAAGAAAAGTTACTAAATAAGCTAAGATTAGAACAAGGAGTTTACAATGTGACACCAGGAATAACAGGGTGGGCACAGGTAAATGGTAGAGATGAAGTTGGTATATATGAAAAAGTTAGTTATGATAAGGAATATATACAAAGAAAATCTTTAGGATTTGATTTATATATTTTATTTTTAACGGTATATAAAGTTATAAATAGAAAAGATATAAAAGAAGCTAACTAGAAAAAGTAATAAAAAATATAGATGAAATAAAGGAAGTAATAAATAATTAATTAAAAGTCCTAGGATAAAGAGGTGAAGTGTATGAATTTGCAAGTATTGATTTCTACAATGAATAGAAAAAGTATAGATGAACTCAATATTTTAGGTAAGAATATAAATCCAAGTACGAGTTGTGTCATAACAAATCAGACAGATAACGAAAATAAAGAATCTATAGATAATATAAAAATGATTAATTATAATGAAATAGGAATTGCTAGAAATAGAAACCGCTCATTGCAAAATGCTAGTGAAGATATTTGTATTTTGTCCGATGATGATGTAGAATATGTAAAAGATTTTGAAAAAATAATAGAACAAGCTTTTATTGATAATCCTGATGCAGATATAATAACTTTCCAAGCAATGACTCCACAAGGAGAAATGTTTAAAAACTATAGGAATGAAGAGTTTGAACATAATAAAATGACTATACTAAGAACATCAACTATTGAAATAGCATTTAAGTTAAAATCAATAAAAAATAATAACATTAAATTTGATAATGAGTTTGGATTAGGTTCAACATATGCTAGTGGGGAAGAAAATATATTTTTAATGGACTGCCTAAATAAAGGTCTTAAAATAAAATATATTCCAAAGGTAATAGTTTTACATGAAAAAGAAAGTTCGGGTAAAATATTAAATGAGGCAGCTATTTATTCCAAAGGACCATTATTTTATAGGCTATTTGGTCCTATTTCTGTGTTTTTAAATTTTGCATTCATAATAAAAAAATTACCTATAATAAGATTTAATAGATTTAAAGCCATAAAATTAATATATAAAGGCATGCTTGATTATATAAAATTAAATAATAGATAATAATATATGTCTAAAAAGGAGTGTCATATTATGAAAATTGCAATAGCTGGAACGGGATATGTAGGATTAGTTACAGGGGTGTGTTTAGCTGAAGTTGGGCTAAATGCTGTATGTGTAGATATAGATGAAAACAAAATAGAAAAAATGAAACAAGGTATATCGCCTATATATGAAAATAAATTAGAAGACTTAATGAAAAAAAATTATGCAGCTGGTAGATTAGATTATACAACTAACTATAAAGATGCTTACAAAGATGCAGATGTTATAATGATAGCAGTAGGAACTCCAGAAAGAAGTGATGGATCTGCAAATTTAGATTATGTAAAAAAGGTTGCTGTACAAATAGCACAAACAATAGAAAAAGATACTTTAGTGGTACTTAAATCTACTGTGCCTATTGGAACAAATGATGAAATAGAAGAATTAATAAGAAAAAATTTAATACATAACATAAAGATAGAATTAGCTTCTAATCCAGAGTTCTTAGCTCAAGGAACAGCAGTTGATGATACTTTATATGCATCAAGAATTGTTATAGGTGTAGAAAGTGAATGGGCTAGAAAAATACTAACGAAGGTATATGCCCCATTTAATCAACCTATTGTTGTAACAAATCGTAGAAGTGCAGAAATGATAAAATATGCATCAAATGATTTCTTAGCTTTAAAAATATCTTTTATGAATGACATAGCAAATCTATGTGAAATAGTAGGAGCTAATGTAGAAGATGTAGCTAAAGGCATGAGTTATGATCAAAGAATAGGAGATAAGTTCTTAAAAGCTGGAATAGGATATGGTGGTTCTTGTTTCCCTAAAGATACAAAAGCATTACATTGGTTAGCGAATGATCATGATTATGAATTAAAAACTGTTAAAGCAGCAATAGAAGTAAATGAAAATCAAAAAGTTAAGCTATTAAAAAAAGCTAGAAATTTAGTAGATAGTTTTGAAGGATTAAAAGTAGCTGTATTAGGTTTAACATTTAAACCTGGGACAGATGATATGAGAGAAGCGCCATCTATACCTAATGTAAATAACCTAGCGGAAAGAGGAGCTAAAGTTTATGCTTATGACCCTGTAGGAATTGAAAATGCTAAAAAGGTATTTGGTTGTAATGAAAATATAGTTTATACAAAAAATATAGATGAAGCTATAAAACAAGCGGATATGTGTTTTATAATGACAGAGTGGAAAGAAATAGTAAATTATGATATACAAGGATATAAAAAGTTAATGAAAAATCCTATCGTGTTAGATGGAAGAAACTGTTACAATCCTGAAGCAATGAAGTCACTAGGAATAGAGTATTACTCTGTAGGGAGATAAAAGACGTTTTAAAACGTCTTTTTTGCTTATTTAGTATGATTTATAACAAATTAAATTTATGATATAATAATGAAATGACGATATATGAAAAAATAGAAAGGAATTTGGAAAATGAAAGTATCGATTATTACACCTGTTTATAATTCTGAAAAATTTATAAGACAAAGTATAGATTCTGTAATATCACAAACATATAAAAATTGGGAGATGATATTAGTAGATGATTGTTCTACTGATAACTCTGAAGAGATAATAAGACAATATATGTGTGAAGATAATAGAATAAAATATATAAAACTTAAAGAAAATTCAGGAGCTGCAGTAGCTAGGAATACAGCTATAGAAAATTCTACAGGTAGATTTATTGCTTTTTTAGATAGTGATGATATATGGAAAAAAGATAAATTACAAAAACAAATTGATTTTATGCTAGGAAGTAAAATAGGGTTTAGTTTTACAGGATATGAAACTATAAAGGAAGATGGAATTTATACTGGCAATAATATAAGAGCACCGAAGTGTGTGGATTATAATTATTTATTAAAAAATACAATAATAGGTTGCTTAACTGTAATGGTAGACAAAGAGATTATAGGAGATATAAGAATGCCTTTAATAAGGACTAGACAAGATTTTGCAACTTGGTTAAGTATACTAAAAAAAGGGCATAAGGCTTATGGATTAGATGAAATTTTAGCAGAATATAGACTCGTAGAAGGATCTATATCTAGCAATAAAATAAAAGCAGCTAAAAGAAATTGGTATGTTTATAGAGAGATAGAGCAATTGTCATTACTTAAGTCGGCCTATGTATTTACCGGTTATATTTTTAATGCTATTATGAAAAGAATGAAATAAAATATTTTGAAAGGAAGTATATTTGACCTATGAATATAGTTTTTAATATTATATTTTGGTGTATTTTATACTTTGGTTTGTATAAATACCTAGAAAATAAAGAAAGCAATAAAAAAATAATATATTTATTTTTTGGAATTTTAATGTTAAGATTAGCGTTTGCTAATTTAAAATATTTTGGAAACTTGCCACCAAGATTTCCAGATGCAGAACTTTATAAAGGTGCTATAGGTGATATTGTAGGCTCTGGAATGAATTTTGGAGCATATAGTAATAGAATTGATGTTATGATGTATGTTTGGTTTTATTCGATTATACAATTTATTAGTGGAAATATTTATATAACAATAATAAATATGAATACTTTATTTGGGAGTTTAGCTATATATAATGCAGGTAAAATAGCCAAAGAAATAAAAGATGAGAAGGCAATGATAATAACTATGAGCTTATTACTAGCATATCCTTCATTAATATTGTATACAACGGATAATTTAAGAGAAGGTTTAGTTTTATTCTTTATAACTCTAGCTATATATAACTTAGTAAAATATATAAAATATAGAGAAAGTAAAAATATATTAATATATTGTGTACTATTAATACCGATATTCTCATTCAGGGTAGTAAACTTACCTATGATGGTTGTGTGTGGAGTAGTGGGAGTTGTTATAGCTAATAGAAAAACTATAAATATTAAATATTTGATAGCTGGATCTATTTTAACATGTTTAATAGCATGGATTATAGTATATAATTTCACTAATGTAAGAATAACATTGGATTATATTAACCAAACGTTAAACAGAGATAGGTTTGATTCTATGGCATATTTAGTAGGATTAAGATATGATAATTGGTTGGAATTAATAGCATATATACCTATTAGATTGTTTTATTTAATGTTCTATCCATTCCCATGGGCTTTAGAAAGTTATCAATATTTAATTGTTACCATATCTTCATTATATGAAGTTATAATAGTACTGATAGTTATAATATTCTTATTTAAGGAAAGCAAGTATATAAAAAACAAAACATTGCTTTATTCTATTATTTCTTTTGCATTGATATGTCTTACAGCATATGCAGTAGTTAAATCGGAAGCTGCTACTAGACATAGATTACAATTTATGTGGATGTTCCCAACGGTTGCGGGTATACTTATTTCTAACCAAATTAGTATTATATATGATAAAAAATTTAAAAGGCTATATAAAAAATAGGGTCAAAAAATAAATAGATTATCTATATCTAAAATTAAATAATTTTAGATATAGATAATGTGTTAGAAAGGAAACAAACAACTAATGTATAAAATTTGTTATCTAGCAGATTCGTCAAGTTTGCATACTAAGAAATTCTGTGATTATTTTACAAAACAAGGATATGAAGTACATGTTATATCATTGAATGAAGGTTTTATTGAAAATGCTAATGTTCATAACTTTAACTTTAATGTTAAAGAATTGAAAAATGCTAAGACGATAAGAAAGATAAAGTATTTAAAGGCAGTTAAAGAAATTAAAAAATTAGTTAATGAAATAAAACCAGATATAGTACATGCACATTTTGCTAGTAGTTATGGGCTTCTAGGAAGTTTAATAAATTTTAGACCTTATTTTATTTCTGTTTGGGGAACTGATATTTATGAGTTTCCTAAAAAGAGTTTTTTAAATAAATGTATATTAAAATATAATTTAAAAAAAACCGATGAAGTATTATCGACAAGTAAAGCTATGTTAAAAGAGACTTCTTTATATACAAATAAAAATATTCATGTTACCCCATTTGGAATAGATACAAATTTCTTTAAATCTATTGATATAAAAAAAGAACCGCATGTTATTACTTTAGGAACAGTAAAAACATTAGAAGAAAGATACGGAATAGAATATTTATTAGAAGCTTTTAAAATTGTTATAGATAGCGTACCAGATAAAAATTTATCCTTAGTAATAGGTGGAGATGGAAGTAGAAGAGAAAGTTTAATAAAATTGACTAAGAAATTAGGAATAGAAAATTATGTTAAGTTTATTGGGTATGTAAAAGAAAAAGATATAGTTAATGTATTTAATAGTTTTGATATTGCTATATTTCCTTCTCTGAAAGAAAGCTTTGGAGTAGCTGCATTAGAGGCTCAAGCATGTGGGGTTCCTGTAATTGCTAGCGATGTAGGTGGATTACCAGAGGCAACAGATCCTAATAAAAGTAGTTTGCTAGTTGAAAGTAAGAATGTACAACAACTAAGTGAAGCTATTATATCTTTAGTTCAAGATGATAAAAAAAGGAAATTAATGGGACAATATGGCAGAAATTTTGTATGTAATAATTTTGATATAAATGAAAATTTTACAAGGATAGATAAAATATATATAAAATATTTGAATAAATAAAATTATAAAAACTCTTAGTGTTAATCTAAGAGTTTTTATTTGCTACATTTATTATGTTATACATTATTTGTGCAACTAAATCTTTTTTTATACTTTTTCATATATTAAATTTTCCTTAAATTTACCTTTAAATCCACAGTTTAATCTTCTTTTTCATAAGTTTTATAGGCCCTTTCATGTTGGTGGTTTTATGTTATTATTACTTTAATATGAACATAAATATATGGACTATTTTTTTATCCAAATTTGAATGTTGCACTTAATATGGTAATCTATTATAAAAATAAAATGAGTAATAACTAGGTATATAGAATAATACAATAAAATGAAAATATTATAAAAAATCAGCTAAAGCTATGAATATAATTGAAAAATTGTTACAATTATATTGCAGATTTATGAGAGGTGAATTATGAGTATTCACCAAGTAAATATTGGAAAAATAGTTAATGAAAGTAATTTAAGCCAGTGGATTTAGTATTCTTCTCATCAACAGGAAACGGAATAACTCATGTTGTATTATACATAGATAATTCTAGTATAATACATTCTCTTAAGCTAGATTATAGCATCAAAATAGATAATATTAGCTCATCACACTATTCAAGCATTTACGTAACATCTAAAAATATATTGTAGTATATGAAGCAATAAATGGCAAATTTATTGCTTTTTTATTTTATAAATATTTAACATGTAAATTTATTATATTACTGATAAATTATGCTTTAATTACTATCAATTGACTAGTATATTATGTTTCTGTATAATTTAGATTAAGATAATTTGTAGAAAGTGCGCGAAATATAATTGATAAGGGGGAAATATGAAAAAAATAAAAGTACTTATATTATCATTAGTGATAATATTTACTACATTTAAGTTAGATACATTTGCTAATAATGATACTGAAATGAGGGCAGCTTGGATATCTACAGTTTATAATATCGATTGGCCTAGCACTAAAAATAATCCAACTGAGCAACAAAATGAATACGTCGAGTTATTAGACAAGTTAAAATCAGTAGGTATAAATACTGTAGTAGTACAAGTAAGACCTAAGGGAGATGCTTTATACAAGTCAAATATAAATCCATGGTCAGAGTACCTTACAGGAACTCAAGGTAAAGATCCAGGATATGATCCATTACCTTTCTTAATAGATGAGGCACATAAAAGAGGTATGGAGTTCCATGCATGGTTCAATCCTTATAGAGTGACTACAAGCACTACAGACTTAAACACTCTTGCAGAAAATCATCCAGCAAGATTACATCCAGATTGGGTAATTGAACATAAAAATGGTAGTTATCAAGCTTTAGCATACAATCCAGGATTACCTGAGGTTAGAAAACATATAGTGGATTCTGTAAGTGAAGTAGTAAGAAACTATGATATAGATGGAGTTCATTTTGATGATTATTTCTATAGAGATGGTATGAATGATGATGAAACATACAATATGTATGGAAATGGACAAGACAAAGATAGTTGGAGAAGAGAAAATGTTAATACTTTATTAAGAGAAACAAAAGCTTCTATAAAAAGTATTAACTCAAGTATAGAGTTTGGAGTAAGTCCGAGTGGTATATGGAGAAATATATCAAGTGATCCAACTGGATCTGATACTAGAGGTAATGAAAGTTATTCATCGAGTTTTGCAGATACAAGAGCTTGGATAAAACAAGGGCTTATTGATTATGTAGTACCTCAATTATATTGGACAATAGGATATTCACCTGCTGATTATTCTAAATTAGTTAGCTGGTGGTCAAATGAAGTTAAAGGGACTAATGTAGATTTATATATAGGACAAGGTATATATAGACAAGGCGAAAATGGTGATTTAAATATTGCTGATGAAATAAAACAACAAATAGCTTTAAATAGACAGTATAGTGATGTAAAAGGTAGTATGTATTTTTCAGCTAGAGACATTATAAGAAATACAAATCTTCAAAATGACATTACGGAACTTTATTCTATAAATATAAAACAACTACAAGGAAATGATAGATATGATACAGCAGCTAAGATAGGCCAAGAAGGATGGAAAACTGGTGCAGATACAGTTATACTAACAAATGGATATTCTGTGGTAGATGGGGTTACAGCAACGCCTCTTGCTACTTCTAACAATGCGCCAATTTTATTAGTAGAAAAAGGTAAAATACCTGATGTTACAAAAACAGAACTAAAAAGATTAAATCCTAAAAACTTAATAGTAATAGGTGGACAAAGTGTAGTTGAAGAAAAAGTAATAACTGATGCAAAGTCAATATTACCTGGTGTAGTTACAAAAAGAATAGGTGGTATAGATAGATATGAAACATCTTTATTAATAGCAAAAGAAATAAGCACATTAGTACCTATAAATAAAGTATACGTAACTGGTGGTTATGGTGAAGCAGACTCACTTTCTATAGCATCTAAGGCTGGAGAAGAAAAACAACCAATAATATTAGCTCAAAAAGAAAGTATTACTAATGATATATATAATTGGTTAAAGAGTAAAAATTTAGAAGATGCTTATTTTATAGGTGGAAGTCAGGTTTTATCAGATAAGGTAATAGAAAAAATAAATACAGTAACTTCTAAGAGTGTATTAAATAATAGAGTATATGGAAATGACAGACAAGAAACAAATGCTAAAGTTATAGAAAAGTTTTATCCGAACAGTACCTATAATTCAGTATTAGTTACAAAGAGTAATCCATTAGTAGATGCATTAACAGCAGGTCCGTTAGCTGCTAAAATAAATTCTCCTATAGTTATATTAGGAAGTGGAGTAAGCCCTCTTCAAAATAGTATATTACAAACTAAGAGTACAGGATTAGTATATCAAGTTGGTGGTGAAATAAATCAAACTGCCTTTAATAAAATTATAGATCTATTAAAATAATTAAAAAGACTATAGAAATTGGAAAGTTCAATATCTATAGTCTTTACTATTTTTAATTTATTATTTGCTATATATTTGGGTTATCAGCAGGCATTATATTCATAAATATAAAATCATGTAATATTTCTAAAGAATCTGGATCAAACTGAAGAACCCATCCAGTATTACCACCTAAATTTCCACCAGTACTATGGATTCCATCATCTATAGGGAATTCCATTTGTTTTAACTCAAGGTTTCCAATACTTAAAACTTTACTACCTAACCCTATTATTTGAGTAGGTTGCATATTTGTTTTAACATAAGGAAGTATAGTATCAACTAAACTAGGGTACTTAGTTATAGGTAAATCCTTAACTCCATTTATTAAACCTTGTATAACATTTCTTTGCCTTCTATCTCTTTCTAAAGCAGAGTCATTTTTTCTTATACGAGAATATGATAATAGTTGGTACCCATTAAGTTTTTGTACACCAGAATAGTTAATATATTCTATGTTGCCCTTGTTTGGATTTTCACTCCAATTATAAGTTTCTGGAATAAACTTATTCATTTCCCTTATTTCGCCTTGTTTAACTTCAACTTCAACTCCACCTAAAGTATCAACTATATCCATAAAAGAATAGAAATCAACGGTAGCATAGTCTTGTATATCTAACTCAAAGTTCTTTTCTATAGTTTCAATTAATAAACTTTCTTGCCCATAAACATAAGCATGAGTAAGTTTTTGTTTACCATGTCCAGGAATATCAACATAAGTATCACGAGCTAAAGATGTAAGTTTAAGACTTTTATTCTTACCATCTATAGTAAGTATCATCATAGCATCAGATCTTGAATTTTTTTCTCCAGGTCTACCATCAGTACCCATTAATAGTATATTTGTAATTCCATTTTCATTTCTGTAATCATTGCTATTTAAGATATTTTGGTCAACACCAGAGTCATGTATTCCTTTTAACTTAAAATATACATATCCAAAAGTAGCAGCAGGAAATGCTATAACTAATATAGCTAAAAATATAACTAGCTTTTTTAATTTCGACAAAATAATCTCCTCTTTTCTATTTTTTTCAAATAATATACTTATTATATTAGACTATTCCAATATATTCAATACTATATAGATTACAAAAAAAATACAATATAGCGTTATTCAATAATATATAACAAAATATATTTTCTATTCATATTAAGTAATATAGACAAATATGAATAGGAGGGTTAGCAGATGCTATCCATTTATAAAAAAATTATGGAAGAAAATGATAGTTTAGTAAGGTGTAGTCTAAATTATCCAGTTATCAAAGAACAAGAATGCGAAGGAAATATAATACAAATTATAAATCAATTAATATATGAAGATATAATATCGTTTAAAGATGTAGTAAAACATGAATTAGGTAATAAAATATTTAGGTTAATCGACTATGTATATCATGCAATAACAGAATATAGAATAACCTTTAATAAAAATGATATTGTGAGTATACCTATAGAATTCTCACAACTGATAGGATTATACGATATAACCTATGTAAATTCATATAATTTTGATATAAGCTTAGGAAAGTATATAAATCTAAGTGATATTTTTGATACTAGTATAAATTATATAGATATAATAAATGAAAAATTATCAAATAAAGTTAGTTACATGCTAAATAAGTATAAACATGATTGTTGCGAAAAAGTATATGAACAAGAAAAGTTTGAAGGTATTTATGATAATCAAACATTTTATATAGAAGAAGATGGAATAGTTATATGTTTTTCTAGTTATGAAATGAGTAAAAATATTTCTCATTTAATAGAGTTTAAACTTCTATTTTCAGATTATATAGATTATCTAAGTAAATACACTATTAATAATATATGGAGATATAACGATAATGTTACGTACTAAGAGGGAGTAGGGAATATGAAACAATTACAAGAATATGATAGAGAAAAAGCAGTATCATATGCTAGGAAATGGGCATTGTCATACAATCCTGCATATGCTAATTATGAAAACTATGGAGGAGATTGTACTAATTATATATCACAATGTTTAAGAGCTGGTAATATACCTCTAGATACTAGTGGAGAGCATGTGCTTAAAAAGTGGTATTGGTATAATGAAAACTCTAGAACACCAACATGGACAGCAGCAGAGCCTTTTTATAAGTATATAATAGGAAATAACAAAGAAAATACTCAAAACTTTGGAATATACGCAAGGTTAGCAGCTTATAATGAGTTAGAATTAGGTGACATTGTACAATTGGTTTATGAAGGTGGTGCTTATCACAATATGATAATTACAGATATCATATTAGAGGGAGAATATCTACAGGACTATCTAATATGTCAGCATACTTATAACCTTTTAGATTACCCATTGAGTTTAAAAGAGGGTCAAAAAAGATATATAAAAATATTAGGGTATTATAATTGGTAATTAAAATGAATGTAAGTAAATCAAATGATTGGATTGAAAAATAACCTATAAAATAATCTTTATAAAAAGGATAATTCGATAGGTTATTTTTCAGATTAAGAATCTATAATTTATATGGCTTTAGACGAGTAATATGTAATTTAAAAATTCTTATAAATATCAGCTGAACTAAAAGTTTGTATATTGCTAATAAATAAAACTCTATTAATACCTTTATTTTTTGATAAATAATCTTCAACATCGATATTATAATATCTAGGGTCAATGACATGAATCTTCTTGTAATCAGAAGTTAAAAAAGGTATAAAACTATGGGCATAAGAGTCCTTAAAAATTAAAATTTCATCATTGCTATTAGTATTACCTTCTATAAAAGCAAAAGCAGGATCACCATGAAGGAAGTACTGATATTTATTTTTTATTTTTAATTTATCTTTTGCATAAAGGGTATCAAATTCTTTATCAAAATCAATGGAAATTTTAAAGTTATTAAAATTCTCATAAGCATAAATTGTATCTCCTTTAATTTGAGGAAGCAAAGTCTTAGAATAATATGTACCATAGAAATCTTTAGACACTTCTTTATAATTGCTATCAGATAATAAATTAATTGAAGAGGTACTTCCATACATATCTTCATAAGCTATTCTAGCTCCTAGTTGTGTCCAGTGGTGATCAGTATTAAAATATATAGGTATGTTCTTGTATTTATTTAAAATATCATAGGGACTATAAAAATTCAAAGTAGGAGAAACTTCCTTAGTAGAAGTATAATTAATTCTACTAAGTATATCGATTTGAGCCTTTATATAGTTTAAAGCAGTCTTTTGATTATCGGTCATAGCCCAAGAAGGAAGCTCTTCATCATAAAAAGCTATAGAAGTAGGAATAACCATAAGTGTAGACTTAATACCGTACTTATTATATAAAAATTTTGAGAATTTTGTTGCCTGGGAAATATTTTTGTCTATTATATTTTGTCTAAAAGTAAATTTTTCCATAAGACGATTATTTTTGCCTATATAAATGTCTCTAAACTTTCTATTTCCTACAATATAGTTGTAATAATTTTTTAGCTTCAAAAAATCGCTTCTCAAAGGAAACTGATCAGCACTATATTTATCAAAATCAGTCATGAAGTTTTTATCAGTTATATCTTTAAAATTTAACTTAGGTAAAGGAGTAAGTATTTTATTTTCAATTTCGCTTATTTTTTTATCTGGAGCAGATAAAGTCACAATTGGAATTATAAAAATAAATCCAAAGAAAAATATTATAGTCATGTATTTTAACAAACTGTTATTATTAATATTCATAAAATCACCTCCAAATTGTAAGTAAAAATTTAAAATCTAAAATATAAAAATGGATTAAAAGAAACATCTATTAAAAATGCTGTAGAAAGAGTTAATCCTAGTATTAAAGTGATAAACCTTAAGTATTTATATTTATCTAAAATATTTTTTATAATAGGAGTGCAAGCTACAATGGATAAAGCAATTAATAAAATATTAGGGATTAGATAATAATAGAATGATTTATCAAATGAAAACTTAGTTATATTAAACATAGAACTTAAATAATTAAAAATTTCTTTTATATCAGTTATATCGAAAATAACGAAACTTATTATAATTAAAAAAATTACATAAAGATGGTTTAATAATTTTGGCAGTTTTTTTAGGAAATTTAATAAGAATAGTTTTTCTAAAACTAAAATAACTCCGAAGTAAAGTCCCCACAATATAAAGTTAAAACTAGCACCGTGCCATAGACCAGTTAGAAACCAAACTACGAATATATTAAAGAACCATCTACCCTTTGAGCATCTATTTCCACCTAATGGTATATACACATAATCTCTAAACCAAATCCCAAGTGATATATGCCATCTTCTCCAAAATTCTGTAATAGATTTTGATATATAGGGAAAGTTGAAGTTTTCTAAAAAATTAAATCCAAAAATTTTACCAAGTCCTATAGCCATATCAGAATATCCAGAGAAATCAAAATAAATTTGTAAAGTGAAGCAAGTGATACCTAGCCAAGCTGTAGCACTAGATAAAGTTGTATAGGGGGTTGATTTAATATTAAACCAAATAATACCTAGATTATTAGCTAATATAACTTTTTTAGAAAGTCCTATTATAAATCTATAAATACCCTCATAAATTTTATCTATACTATGTTTTCTATGATTTAGTTGAGAATATATATCCGAATATCTTACAATAGGACCAGCAACTAGTTGTGGAAATAGTGATACGAAAGTTCCTAAGGAAATAATATCTTTTGAAACAGGAGCTTCATTTCTATAAATATCTATAGTGTAAGATAATGTTTGAAACGTATAAAAACTAATTCCAATAGGTAGACTCATATGTAATAAATCAAATTTAGTATTTAAAGTATTATTCAATATAGAAATTACAAAATCGCTATATTTAAAGAATCCTAATAAACTTAAATTTAAAACTATAGAACAAATTAATGCTAATTTGGATTTAAAAGTACCTCTATACCTATCTATTATCAAGGCATTTGTATAATCAACAATGCATGAAAATAACATAACAAATATATAAATAGGTTCACCCCAAGCATAAAAAATCAAACTGAAAATTAATAGAGTTAGGTTCTTTAGTTTATAAGGAGATAAAAAATAGCAAAATAGTACTGATGGCAAAAAGTAAAATAAAAAAGTTATACTACTAAAAACCAAAATATCACCAACTTTCAATATATATTTAACTATAATAAAAGACCTTTTATAATAAAAGGTCTTTTATATCAAAGGAAGTCCTAGGTACAGGTATACTTTTCAGTAAATTTGTTATGTAATTTATTACTCAATAACTTCTAAAATTTTTGATTCTATGTCCTTAGCATTAGGAGTAGCTATAAAGTAAACATAGTTTCCCTTACTTTCTAATATAGAATTGCTTACAGCTTCTGCATTTTCAGGTCCACCATACCCCTCAGCAAACATATTTAGAGCATTTTTTTTATAATCTTCTATAGCTTGTTTTACTTTCTCTACATCATCAGTTTTAACTACAAACACATCTTGTAATTTAATGTTTATCATAGCTTGTAAAGCGAATCCTTCTGTAATGTTATCTTTAATATTTTCAAAAACGTAGAATTCTTTTGCATCTACTTCAGACAGCGGTTGAAGTGGTAGAAGATTTTCGTTATTAATTGCAGCTTTAATATCTTCAACAGGAATATCTTTTACTTTATCTTTAGAAGAACAACCAACAGCACCTAAAGCAAAGATAAGTGTAAATAATACTAATATTTTTTTCATGATAACCTCCATATAATTAACCGATAAGCTCAAAGTAATTGTATAAGCAACAGACCTACTTCCGAAGATCATTTGAGCTACTGGCAATAATTATATACTAGTCTACTATTAAAAGATATAAAAATCAATGTGAAAATAGTAATAATGTGACTATATTATTTAGAAAAAAGAGAGTAATATTTCTAAAAAATGTAAATAATGCTAAAAGAAAGAGGTGAAAATATATGAGAATACCAAAACATGTAGGTATTATACCTGATGGAAACAGAAGATGGGCTCAAAATCAAGGTATGACAAAAGAAAAAGGATACGATAGTGGCTTAGATCCAGGTCTTGATGCATATAGAAAATGCAGAGATATGGGAGTTGAGGAAGTAACATTTTATGGGTTTACTACTGATAATGCAAAACGACCATCATATCAAACAGAAGCTTTTACAAAAGCATGTGTAGAAGCAGCAAACAGGTTAGTTAAAGAAGGAGCAGCACTATTAGTAATGGGAAATACTAACTCACCAATGTTTCCTAAAGAATTACTACCATATACAAAGAGAATAGAAGCTAAACCAGGTCAAATAAAGGCTAATTTATTAGTGAACTATGGATGGCATTGGGACTTAAATACACTAGCAGATGCTGATAAGGTAAATAAAAATAATATACAAGAATATATACAATCATTTGATATTTCTAGATTAGACTTAATAATAAGATGGGGTGGAAGAAGACGTTTAAGCGGATTTTTACCAGTTCAATCTATTTATGCAGATTTTTATGTTATAGATGAGTATTGGCCAGATTTTAATGAAAATCATATGTGTGATGCTTTTAATTGGTATAATGAGCAAGATGTTACACTTGGTGGATAGAAAATAAAGAAATAGTAAAACTTATATGTTAAAATATTGAAATTTACCTTTCTGGATGATAAAATAAAATACATATATTAATGTAATTAAATTAATCTCAGAAAGGTATAAAAATGTCATATAAAAAAAATCCCAATAATAGATGTAGAAGCACTAGATTAAAAAAAAGAAAATTAAATAAGAAAAAGTTAGTGCTACTAATTTGTGTTATAGGTGTATTTATATTTGGCATAAATAAAGCAGCATTAGGTGTTTCACAAGTTGTAAAAAATATAGATAATATGAAAAAACAAGAAATTGAAAAACAAAAAGTATTAGAATCTGAGAAACAATTCAACATAGAAGAAGAACAAAAAGATGGACTAGATAAAAAATATACAGTATTGATAGATCCTGGTCATGGAGGAAAAGATCCGGGAAATCTAGGATACAGTAGTAAGAAAAAGGACAAAACTATAAATTCATATGAAAAAGATTTAACACTAGAAATTTCAAAAAAAGTAGCAGGTAAATTATCTAACCAAAATGATGTCCAAGTAGTGATAACAAGATCAGAAGATAAATTTGTAAGTCTGGAAGACAGAACTAAAATGGCAAATAGTCAAGAAGTAGATGCCTTAGTGTCAATACATATGAATGCAGAGACTGTAGGAAATACAGCTTATGGTATAGAAACTTATTATAGGTCAGGAGCAACAGACAAATCTCAGGTGCTTGCTAAAGTAGTTCAAGAGACTATAGGGTCCTATATTAAGATTAGAGATAGAGGAGTAAAAGAAGATATATTCCAACTTCTAAGGGATACTAAGATGCCAGCAATATTAGTTGAATGTGGATTTATAACTAACGAAAAAGAAGAACAAAAACTATTAGATGAGCAATATCAAAATCAACTAGCAGAAGGAATCTCTCAGGGGGTATTAGTATTTTTAGATGAACATGCGTCACAATAAAAAATCTAAATACATTTAATCAAGTTATGACTAATTATTTATAATTAGTCATTTTTGCTATAGATAAATTTAAGTTAGCAAATGAAGTAGTTCAAGAATAGGTATTTTCTAAGCATATTGAAATAGATGTGTATAAGAATCTTCTAAAAGAAAATAAAGTTGCAACAATGTAAAAAAATAGGATGGAAACATCCTATTTTTTTATGCATAAATATACACTAAAGCAAAATTCTAAATATGGAGGTAGAAAAAATGGAAGAATCTACTTTTAATATTATAACCTTTGATGGAGGTGGATTAAGAGGGGCTTTAAGTATTGGTATTTTTGAACGTATACAAAGAGAAATTCCGGATATTATAAGAACGACTAATTTATTAGGAGGAACATCTACAGGTAGTTTAATAGCTTTAGGATTAGCCTATGGAGTAAGTTGTAATGAAATTAAAGAATTGTATTCTATAGAAAAATCAAAGTATATATTTAGTAAATCTTACTCAGAAGTATTAAGACCTAAATATAATAATGATAATTTAAAAGAAATATTGTTAAGTATATTTCCGGAAGACTTAAAGCTTAAAGATTTAGGAAAATTAGTAGTAATACCTAGTTTTTATATAGGCAGTGAAACTAGTTCATGGAAGCCTATTTTTTATAATAATATACCTAACTCATCTACAGAAAATGCAAGGGTAGTAGATGTAGCTATGTCAAGTAGTGCAGCACCGGTGTTTTTTCCAACATATAAAAATCATGTAGATGGAGGAATAATGGCAACAGATCCTAGCTTAGCTTGTATTGTGTATGCAATGGGAAAAGAATTAGGTAAAAGTTGTGATAATATGAGACTTTTATCACTAGGAACAGGATATAATTCTAATAGCATAAAACAAGATACAACCTCTTGGGGTGCTGTGGATTGGATAGTTAGTAAAAATCCTGATTTTCCGATCATATCGATAACTTTAGAAGGCAATTCTGGAATGAGTCAAATTTTTTCACAAAAATTATTAGAAGATAATTATAATCGAGTAAATCCAAGAATTGATAGAGATATAGGACTGGATGATTGTGATGCATTGAATTATCTAATTGATATGTCCGAAAGTTACGATATAGAGGATGTTATAAAGTGGATGAAAGAAAAATGGAATAAATAGTAAAATTATATGTGATATAATTAACTTGGGATTAAGATGTTTATCATATTTGGAGGGGAAATATGGAATTAAACTTAGGGAGTATTAAAAGTGATAATTTTCTAGTATCAAAAAACTATGAGAATAGTTTAGATATTATTACTAAACAAACAAAGGGGATTTACTATACACCAAAGATTGTAGTGCAATATATTATGGAAAAGACTTTAAAAAAACATGATATAGTAAAAAATCCGTATCCAAAAATATTAGATATATCTTGTGGATGCGGTAATTTTTTATTAGAAGCATATGACATTATATATGATTTAATAGCAAATAATATATATGAGTTAAAAGAAAAATATGGAGAAGTATATTGGAAAACTGATAATATACACAACCATATAATAAGTAATTGTATTTATGGAGCGGATATAGATAAGGATGCTATAGAAATTTTAATAAAAAGTTTACAAAAGAAAGATAAAAATGCTGTTATAGAAAAATTGAATTTATATTGTTGTGACAGCCTAAAAAAAGAATGGGAAGAAAAGTTTGACTATATAGTAGGAAATCCACCGTATGTAGGACATAAGAAGTTAGATAATAACTATAAAGAATTTTTAATGAAAGAATATAATCAAGTTTACAAAGATAAATCAGATTTATACTATTGCTTTTATAAAAAAATTATAGAGCTTTTAAATGAGAATGGAATAAGTAGTATAATAACACCTAGATATTTTTTAGAAAGCCCATCAGGAAAAAGTTTAAGAAACTATATAAAGCATAATATTTGTATAGAAGAAATTGTAGATTTTTTAGGATGTAGTATATTTAAAAATATAGGTATTTGTAGTTGCATAGTTACTTTAAATAAAGCTTTAAAAACTAATAATAATATAGAAATTTTTAAAATTGTAAATGAGGGTATAAACTTAGGAAATATAGATAATATAAAAAATTTAGTAAAAAGCGATAAATTTGAACATTTTAGTGTTAATCAAGATACTCTAGGAGATGAGTGGATAATAGTAAACAAAAACGATGAATTATTTTATAATAAGATTCAAGCGAAAGGTAAATATAAATTAGAAGATATAGCAATTAGTTTCCAAGGAATAATAACAGGGTGTGATAAAGCATTTATATTAAATAAAGAAGATGAAATAATAAAAAATATAAATAATAACCTTTTAAAACCTTGGGTAAAAAATAAAAATATAAGCCAATATATAGTAAAAGATAGTGAGTATAGTTTGATTTATTCAAATGATATAGATGATGAAAGTAAATATCATACTGAAATAAATGAATTTATAGGTAGATATAAAAATAAACTATCGCAAAGAAGAGAATGTAAAAAAAATATTCGGAAATGGTATGAACTTCAATGGGGTAGGGAAAAATATTTATTTGAACAAGTAAAAATAATGTATCCTTATAAATGCGGTGAAAATAGATTTGCTATAGATTATGATAATAATTTCTGTAGTGCAGATGTATACTCTTTTTATATCAAAGAAGAGTATACAAAAGAGTTTTCTTATGAATATTTAGTAGGAATTTTAAATTCAAAGGTATATGATAAATATTTTAAAATGACTGCAAAAAAAATAAGTAGAAAACTTTATGACTATTATCCAAATAAAGTTATGAAAATGAATATATTTAAAGATTATAATTATGAAAAAATAGAAGATTTATCTAAAACTATAATAGAAAGATTAAAGTATAGTGAAGATGATGATGTACAAAATTTAAAAAAGAAAATAGATGAGTTAATAGAACAGTCTTTAGATGTTCAATCACTAATATAGCCTTGTAGTCATATAATTATAAAAAAGTATTCTTTAGAGACTTTTTAGATAACTTTTTGGAAATGTATGTATGGAAATTATATTTATATAAAACTATAAATTAAAGATGATTTCCGATGCATTATAAAAGACGATTTTAAGGGGGCAATATTATGATTAATGTGAGAATATCTGAAGGTGAAAAAATTGTATATGTAGAAGTAAGTGGTTATATAACTAGTAATGAAGCTAAAAAATTTTTAAATGAGTATAAGCAAATGACAAGACAAATTAGAAGTGCTCAGTATAGATTAGTAGTTACACCATCTATATTTGAATGTGAAAATAACGAAGATTTAAGAATGATATGTATGTCTTTTTTTAAAAATGGATATAAAAAGATGTACTTAGTAGATCCGAATAATTATATAATGGGAATAATGAACCTAGGAAAATTAGAGCAAAAGCTATTTAATAAATCAGTTAAAGTTATAAGATCAGTTAAGGAAATAAGATAAAATAGTGCAAGGCTAGTTTATATTAATTATGACAAAATTTTATTTTAAGATTTTAAAGAATGATTTTTAAAAATTATATGAATGGAAATTATATTCATGGATAATTTAAAACTGAGATCATTTATTAAATAATTATAAAAAAATTAAAAGATATATACTTTTTTAGCGATTTTATGATAAAATATATTTAAATTTGTAGAAATAATTAGAAAATTAAATATAAATCTCTAAAATTAAATTTAAATAAAGTTTATATTTCGACTTGAAAAACAAAACAAATTGTAATATATTTAATAAAGGAATTTATAATAATCTTTTCTTAATTTATAAATATATTTAAATGATTTTATAGATTAGGAAATCGAATTTTTAAAAAAATGTGTTGCTAAAAAATATATATCTTTCATGTTAAAAACAGGTGATAAATATGAAAGGTTTAGTATTAGAAGGTGGAGGAACAAAGGGTGCGTATCAAATAGGTGCCTACAAAGCCTTAAGAGATTTAGGATTAGAGTTTCAAGGAGTAACAGGAACTTCAATAGGAGCATTAAATGGTGCATATATACTACAAAATGATATTGAGGTTATGGAAGATATTTGGTTAACTTATGACTATACTCATTTTATGAATATTGATGAGGAAAGTTATGAAAAGTATAAAAATATAGATTTTACTGCAAAAAACTTTAATGCTGTAATAGAACTTATAAATAAAGCTAGAAAGAATGAAGGAATTGATATAAGTCCATTAAGACAACTTCTACAGAAAACTTTAAATGAAGACTCTATAAGAAAATCGAATAAAGATTTTGGATTAGTAACCGTTTATTGGGATAAAAAAATCAATCCACATACTTTATATTTAGAAAATATACCTACGGGTAGATTAATAGATTACTTAATAGCAAGTTCAAGTTTACCAATTTTCAAACTTGATAGGATGGATGAAAAGCTTTATTTAGACGGAATGTTTTTTGATAATATGCCAATAAGTCTTTTAGAAAGTAAAGGTTATACAGATATTGTTGTAATTAGATTAATAGATGACTTTTTTGGAAAAATAAATTTAAATAAGCATCAAGATATAAATGTAAAAACTATAATTCCTTCAGAGTACCTAGGAGGATCTTTGAATAAAGATAAAGATAATGTACAGAAAAATATAAGTTTAGGTTATCTAGATGCTATGAAATCATATTGTAGATATGAAGGAATTAAATACTACTTTAATGCAGATTATAAATTTGATGAAAAATATTGTTTTGATAAATTTAGAAGGATGAGCAAAGAAACTATAGAAAATATGTCTAATTTATTAGCAATAAAGAAGGAACCTTCTCTTAGAACTTTAATGGAAAGTATAATTCCTAGAGTTGGAGAAATATTAAACTTAAATAAAGACTTTTCATATAAAGATTTATTTTATTGTATATATGAAAAAAAACTTGAGGAAAATCATATAAATAGAATAAAATTATATGATTTTAATAAAGTTGTAGATACTATAAATAAAAATATAAATAGTAATAAAAACTTAACATTAAACTTTGAAACTAAACCTATTATATCTTTGCAAAAAAATAAAATGTCAAAAATTTTGACAAATTATTTCATAAAAGATTTTAAAAATCAAAGTTAGCTTAATTATTCTTTTAGTGGGACAAAAAATGCACCGGCGGACAAAAATGGAACAGCTGTCCAAAAAAGGAATTTTAAGTAAATTAACATTAATTATTAGCTAATAAAGTAAATAAAATACTTTAAGAATAAATTTATTGGAGGTTCAAAATGGAAAAAATAGTAAGTATAAGAAATGCAAGTGGATTACATGCTAGACCAGCAGGAATGTTCGTTAAGAAAGCTGCTGAATTCAAGTCTACAGTTGAAGTAAAAGCTAAAGGAAAAACTGTAAATGCTAAGTCAATAATGGGTATAATGAGTTTAGGATTAGCTCAAGGAGATGAGTTAACAGTTGTTGCTAATGGTGAAGACCAAGAAGCTGCTGTAGCTGCATTAGTTGAATTAGTTGAAGGTGGATTTGGAGAATAATATTCACTCGATTTAGAAATATTGATAAACCTCGGTTTATACCGAGGTTTTGTTTGATATAAATTAACTTTAAATATATATAATTTGAATTACAATAAAGTGTTAGGAGGGAGTACCCATGTACAAAGGAACAGGAGCATCTCCTGGAATTGCTCTAGGAAAAGCATTAGTAGTTGAACATAGTGAATTAGTTATAGAAAAAAGAAATATAGAAAACATCGAAGAAGAAGTAGCTAAATTACAAAATGCTGTTGAAATATCGAGAGAAGAATTAACTAAGGTTAAGGAAAAAGCTTTCAAAGAATTAGGCGAACATGAAGCTGAAATATTTGAAGCACATTTATTAGTTTTAGCTGACCCTGAATTAGTAGATTCTGCTATAGCTAAAATAAGAGATGAAAAAGTAAATGCTGACTTTGCTTTAAATGAAATAAAAGAAATGTTTGTGTCAATGTTTGAATCTATGGATAATGAGTATATGAGAGAAAGAGCCGCTGACATAAAGGATGTTACAAACAGGGTACTTAGACATATATTAGGTATTAAAATTGTTGATTTAGCAGGACTTGATGAAGAAGTAGTATTAATAGCACACGACTTAACTCCATCAGATACAGCTACGATGAACAAGAAAATGGTATTAGGATTCTTAACTGATATAGGAGGAAGAACTTCTCATACGGCTATAATGGCTAGAACGTTAGAAATAGCTGCAGTTGTAGGTTTAACTGATATAACTTCAAAGGTTAAGGATGGAGATTATATAGTATTCAATGGTGATACTGGTGAAGTTATAGTAAATCCAGATGAAGAAACTAAGGCTAAATACCAATCATTAAAAAATGAATTTGAAGAATACAGAAAATCTTTAGAATTATTAAAAGGAAAATCTTCTGTAACTTTAGATGGAAGGCATGTTGAATTAGCTGGAAACATAGGAAGTCCTAATGATGTAGAAGGATTAATAAAAAATGATGCTGAAGGTGTTGGTCTTTATAGAACAGAGTTCTTATACATGGATAAGGAAGACGAATTCCCAACAGAAGAAGAACAATATGAAGCATATAAAGCTGTACTTGAAGGAATGAACGGAAAACCTATAGTAATAAGAACATTAGATATAGGTGGAGATAAGGAATTACCATATTTCCAAATGGATCATGAAATGAACCCATTCTTAGGATATAGAGCAATAAGATTATGTTTAGATAGAACTGATATATTCAAAACTCAATTAAGAGCTTTATACAGAGCAAGTGTTCATGGAAAATTAAGAATAATGTTCCCAATGATATCTTCATTAGAAGAATTATTAGCTGCTAAAGAAGTTATCAAAGAAGTATTAGCAGAGATGGATGCTCAGGGGATAGCTTATGCAGATGATGTAGAAGTAGGTATGATGATAGAAATACCATCTGCTGCTATTATATCAGATGTGTTAGCTAAGCATGTAGACTTCTTCTCAATAGGAACTAATGACTTAATACAATATACTTGTGCAGTCGATAGAATGAATCAAAAAATAAGTCATCTTTACAACCAATTCAACCCAGCTGTACTAAGACTTATAAAGATGGTAATAGACAATGCTCATAAAGAAGGAAAGTGGGCAGGAATGTGTGGAGAATCTGCAGGAGATTCAAGAATGATACCAATACTTCTTGGTATGGGTCTTGATGAGTTCTCTATGAGT
>NZ_DATIRC010000015.1:0-1839 GCF_035470145.1 Romboutsia sp. | reverse complement strand
AGGTATTAAATATTAATGAAACTAAAGGTGTAGGAGTTAAATTTCCTTTACAGTTTCCTGTTAAATTTGAAGGTGGAGAAAGTTTTGAACGATATATAACTAATATAGGAAATGTTACATCTTATCCTGTTATAACTATAGCTGGACCATGTGCAGACTTTATTATTAAAAATGAAACTACAGGAGAAAAGCTAGATTTTACAGGACTTGAATTACTAGATGGAGATGTTTTAGTGATAGACAACAGACCTAAAAGCAGAGGCATATATCTAAATAGTACTAATAGAATTGATTTGAAGCTTGGAAATTGGATAAGTTGCAATATAGGACAAAATTATTTTACGTTCTCGAGAGTTTCAAATTCTTCAAATAACTTATGTACTATTGAATTCCAAAGTAGGTGGACATAATGTATTATATTAAAATATTTGATAATAAACATAATATTTTAGATGAAATACATGAGTTTAGTGGTCTGACTTATACTAAGACTTTAAACGGTGTTGGCAAATGTGAGTTTAGTATTCCTTTAAATTCTTTTAAATGTACTAAAGAAAACTTTACAGAAACTAATCATGTTGAGATTTATAGAAATGATGAAAAAGTTTGGGGTGGGTTTATAGTTCAAGCTGAATTTAATTTCCCTAATCTAAAAATAGGTTGTTATGGTTACTTAGGTATATTTATGTTTAGGAGATTAAGGGCAAAAGACTACGTTGAGCAAACTTATGCAAACTTATTCAAATCTTTATTGGTTGATATAAATAATATAAGCAGCACAGGAATAATCGAAGGTTACTTTGATAGTAATTCTTTGAGAACTCAAAGGAAGGTCGAGAATAAAGATTTTGCATTAGATAAGATGCTAGAATATGCAAACAGTGCTAATTATTATATAGAAGTGAATGACGATAGAGAATTTAATTTCTATACTGTAAAAGAACGAAGATTAGAATATGAGTTAATCTATGGTACAGAAGAAAGCGACAATATAATAAATGCACCTAGTCTATCAAGAAGTATTTTAGATATGGCTAATAATGTCTATGCTGAAAGTGAGCACGAAGAAGAAGGAGTTAAGACTATATTAACTTCTTTAAAACAAGATGCAAACTCTATTAATAAATATGGGTTATTTGAAGGTGTTTACAACGCTAATAATGATATAGTAATTCAAAATACTTTAGACAACTATGCAAATGATGAATTAAGTAAAAGAGCATATCCAAGTGATACAGTAAGTCTTAAAGTTGCTAATAGCAATATATGTCCTATACATAATTTAAAAGTTGGTGACATTATTCCTATATATTTAAAGCCATATTTTGAATATCGTGACGAAGTTAAAATACTTGAAATAACAATAGATGTAGCAAAGCAAGAAGCTGATGTAGTGGTTGGGCAAAAGTTGTATAAGCAACAAAAACCTATAACTATAATATATGCAAAATAGGAGGTGTTGAAATGAGCATAAAAACAAATTATTTTGATAATATAGATTACTATGCAAGTGACTTTGTAAAGTCATTTAAAGCTACGAATAGTAACGGTGTAGTAAATAAAAATGACTTCTTTGTTAATCCTAATTCACCAGCTAATTTAAACATAGTTGTTGATGCAGGAGAAGCATTTATCGAAGGATATTTCATAAAAATGGATACAAGCGAAATATTGCCATTGACTGCCAATACAAGTGGTTTAAATAGAAAAGATTTAGTCATTCTTAAATTAGATTTAAATAATTCTATAAGCCATTTAGAGGTGGTACAGGGGACACCTGCTAGTTCTCCTGTAGTTCCAACAGTTTCTACTGTAGATGGCGAATATTATATTAAATTA
>NZ_DATIRC010000014.1:0-2158 GCF_035470145.1 Romboutsia sp. | reverse complement strand
CATTTACAACTATATAATGTAAAGTAGTAACTGCTCCCTCTTGATATATCCCTCTAAAACCACCTGCTAATTCCTTAGATACATCTAATTTATGTTTTACTGCTTGACCGTGATAGTTTGCTCCAACTATTTCCACTGCTAACTCTCCAGTAGTTTCATTAGGTATTACCTTCGTTATCATACCACCAAATGACACACTTGCTTTATGTGGCGTTGTTTTATCTTTTACTCTTGCAATCGGTGCAAATATTTTTTTATCAAAGTTAGTAGTTGCTAATAATTTTACACTCTCTTTAACTTCATCTTCTTCTTTTAAGTAGTAGTTGTTTTCTTCTACTTTTACAAATACTTGTATTAAGTCTGCATTTTCTTTTCCATGTTCTTCGATCGACTTATACTCATTGTTTATTGTTTGTAATGCCTTATAGTTTTTATTAGAATCTCCATCTTTTTTTAACTCCATTTGCATCACATCTATTTTTAATACGTTAATTCCATATTCATTGGTAAGTTCTACCTCTATAGAGCCATTTGCATAATTTTTTCCAGTTTCTTTACTAGACCCAAATTTTATATTTTTCTTTTTTAATAGACCTATTACTTCACCAAAGTTCTCAGTCTGTTTTACTGTATTTTGTTCCATTACAGTACCTCCTAGTTTTTATTATTTTAAGCAGTTCACTGCCTTATGGTACATATAACGAAAACTCAGATTTAAATGTAAAAAAACGCAAAAAAAAGTGGTAATCCCACACATTGGGACTACCACTTTTCTTATTTTAATTTTCCGTTCGTTTAGAACAACACACACGAAACAAAGTTACACATCTTCGTTTCAACACACAAAATTTTATTGGTTTTTACACACATTTTTCAAAACAAGGGTCACAACTCCTTATTTGAGTTTGGAATAAGGGTCACAACTCCCTATTCCAGAGATATGGGTCACAACTCCATATCTCAATATATTTGTTAGTTTACACACATTTTATTTCTATTGAGTACATAATTAATTATATATCATTCCGTTCATTTTTTCAAGCATTTTTTTCTATTTCCGTTCATTTTTTTTAAGCATTTTTTTCTATTTTGAATAATATAAAGCAACTTTTATTCTATCTTCAAACAATAATACTTTTATGGTTTGATTATATTCATATATTGTTTTTTCTGTATATTTCATAGGTCTTATAAAATCTGATCCAAAGTATTCTTCAAATGTATCAAAACATTTATAAAAACTATTATTTCTATCAACTATTCCGAAGTTGTCTTTTCCTTCTTTCCATATCTCATATCTATCCCAATTTTCATCTTTGAACACATCTCTTATTATTCTTATTTTATTATTTATTGTATTCATTTGTTCATCCCCCATTTTTTCTTTTTCTGGATAATCTTTTAATAAACTATCCAGATGCTCAAACGCTTTTTCTTTACCATATTTTATATATATGCATTTAAACTCATTAATCAGATCATTTGCTATTGCACCTTTAACTATTATTCGTTGCTTATGTGTTCCAAAGTCACCATTGACAATCTCATTCACTTCTTTTTCTTGCACTTTGAATAAGTCCTCATTGTGATTTCTTATTTTTTCTATAGCCAGAGGTATTGATAGTTCTCTTGCTTTTTCACGTTCTTCTATAGTTGGTTTTTGTGTAGAATCTGGATCAACCAGACCTATTAATATTTTTTCTACTTTATCAAAGAATCTTATCATTTTTTCTTCTGTTCCAAATTGCTCTTTTATCTTTTGTTCCCTATATTCTCCAGACATCCAACTCATTTCCAAACCTAACCATAATCTTTTTTGGAATCTTAAATTCATTAACAATTCATTTCCTAATTCTAGTGCATGGTTTATCATTTGGCATAAATCCACTCTGAATTGGTATACACATTCACCATTTATTTTTAATTTAAAATCAGTTTTATTGTATGTAGTTTCTGGAGCATTTCTTTTTCTAAGTTTGTAGTTCTTATTTGCATTCTCATATGTAGCATCTATAACTTCTCCTTCTTTACCTTCTCCATCTATATCAAATGTTACTTTTTCTTCAACTACTTTTTTAACTTTTATTGGACTTTCCAATTTATTCACCTCTACACTTTTTTCATATGCTATCAAATCTACTTGACCTTCTAATTGCTC
>NZ_DATIRC010000013.1:0-6725 GCF_035470145.1 Romboutsia sp. | reverse complement strand
CGGTAATTATTTTTATAGCCATACTAAATCTCTCCTTTCGGTATGTACAATATATTATATATTAAAATGATTACTAAGTAAAATTAATATGTTTTATAACTATAATTTTAAGGCTCATATAAAAATAACTAATTATCCATAGATTATATGTTATACCAATAAAAAAAGAACTTAAATAATATATTCGTATAAAAAATAAAAAAAGCTTTATACAGTATGATAGGAGTATAGATGATTTAGAAAATTTTATGAAGATTTAATAAAAAGAGGGAGGAACTATTTCGTTCAGTAGGGGGATTTAATTAAAATTAAATTGAGACATCTACCACCTTCAAAGCCTTATATACCTAATATGGTAAATATAAGGATAAATTTAAAATGTTTCACATATTTAAAATTTCTTTAATATAATATAGGAATGCTAAAGGAGGGGGAGTTATGAATTATTTTCCTACAAAATATCCATATAATCAATTTTATAGTAATGCAAAAAAATCAACTAGAGATGATGGTTGTCAGTGTAAAGAGAACACTTTAACAGTTTATGGGGAAGGTGTTATAAGCACAAAACCTGATTTAGCGATAGTTAGACTAGGAGTTGTTACACAAGGAAATGAAGCAAGTGAAACTCAACTTGAAAATTCAAAACTAGCAAATCAACTTTTAAATTCATTATATGATTTAGGTATACCAAAAGAAGATATTGAAACGCTACAATACAATATAATTCCTATATATGATTACAGTGAGTCAACTAAAAAGCTTGTTGGATATAAGGTTACTCATATTTTCAAAATAGTGGTAGATGATATATCTAAGGTTGGAACTGTAATTGATACATCTACTAAAAATGGTGCTAATACTGTACTTGGTGTAGATTTTTCTATTAAATACCCTAATGTTTTTTATAGAAATGCACTACAAAAAGCTATTATAAATGCAACTAAAAAAGCGAAGAAGATGTCTAATTGTATGAATGTTGAATTGAATATGACGCCTTTATCAATATGTGAGGAGCGTTATAGTACTTATCCAAGTTATGATTCTTTAAAGGTTTATGCTACTAATGGTGTTCCTACTCCTATACAAGAAGGAACTATTGATATTAAGGCTTTTGTGACAATGATTTATGAATATACAAAATAAAATATTTGATGAAATGTTAAAATCCTCATGAGTTACTTAAACTAAGAGGATTTTTTTGTATCTTTATATTCATAAATGTAAATAATTTAATAGATGAATTATTACAATGAGGTGAAATTATGATAAGAGAACGTAAAGTAAAAGAACCAATAGTAGCACTAACAAAAGCAATGAGTGAAGGGAAATCATTAGAAAAAGCACTAGATTTATTGCCAATAGATAAAGTAATAAACAAAGGAGACACTGTAATAATAACGCCAAATTGGGTAAAAGATAGACAACCTAAAGATGGTGTAGTGGTAGGACCTAAAACACTTAAAAAACTTATACAATACGTAAAAACTAAAAATCCATCTAAAATATACATAGCAACAGGTTCAGGAGGGGCAAAAACTCCAGATGTTATGAAAGAAGTAGGATATGATAAAGTAATGGAAGATGAAGGTGTAGAATTTGTTGATATGAACTATGGACCATACATAGATTTAGAGTTAAATCATGAAATAATAAAATCAACTCCTATAAATAAAGTAATAAATGAAGCTAACGTTATAATATCATTTACTCAACTAAAGCAACATGAAGAAGCAACAGTAACAGCAGCTATAAAAAACATAGCAATGGGATGGCCACCAGCTGAGATTCATGGATATCCTAAAAAACAAACAGGAATACACGAAGACTTACATGGATTTATAAGAAGCTTTGCAAATAAAGTTCCTATAGATTTAAGTATAATAAGCTGTGATAAAGCAATGATAGGAACAGGGCCTACAAATGGTATGGCAGTAGATACACCAGGATTAATCATTGCATCTACTGACCCTCTTGCAGCAGATGTTATAGGAGCAAGGTTACTTGGGTTTTTACCACAGGCAGTATGTTATTTATATGGATTATATAAAGATGGCTTAGGTGAAGCTAAACCTGAAAATATGACTATAAAAGGAATCGATTTAATAGAAGCTGAAAAAATATTTAGCAAAGCAGCCTATGGAAAAAGTGATGTTATGATAGATAAAGAAAAATTTAAAGATATACATGGAAATTAGATAGCAATTTATATACATATATGAAAATTTTTACAAGAATTTAAAAAAGGAATAGGTGAAATAATAAATATAGAAATAAAACCAAAAGGATGTGGCAACATGACTCATAGAAAAAGAGCAAACATAAAAAAGATGCAAGATTATAAAGCAGAAAAAGCAGAGGTAGCAGAAGAATTAGGCATAAATGGTGCTAACAGCACAGAAGTTAACGTAGAAATAGCCGCTGAAAGAGAACCTAAATATAGTAACAAAACTTTGACTAAACAACGCAATCTTAGAAATGAACAAAAAACAGCAAGAGAGAAAAATTACTTTAGATAATATTAAGTTAAATTTCATTAACAACATTTTATGCAAATAGTATATCAAAAATGATAACAAAAAGAATGAGTTTAAAGAGAAAAAAGTTCCATAGAATTAAATCTATGGAGCTTTTGTTTTAATATGAACTATTGATATATAATCATAAGTAGTTTCATTTAATATTAAATTACTTATCTGTAAAGGTTGAGCCCATTTACAATCATAATATTCTTCTTCCCATTCCAAATCGGTAGTTATTCTAAATCCACTTTTACTTATAGCAGGCTTAAAATAAATATTTACAGCATTTATTTTACTAGCTAAATATTTATTTATAATTACACTATAACCATCACATTTAAAGATTTCATCATCTTGTGTAGACTTATCCAAAGCTATATCAAAAACAGGACCATATAATTCGCTAATATCTCTAATATATAATCTAAAAACTTTATTAGAGATATTAAGCTCGATAAACAGTTGATTAAGTTTACTTTTAGCTTGATCAGTAATACTTATAATCATTTTTATAGTTTCTACTAATTAAATTAATATTAAAAAGTAGAGTCTCCTTTCATAGAATATTACAAAGATATTTTAACCTTTAAACAATGTATTAATAGGTGGTATTTTATTGTAATAGGAAGTTAAAATTAAAAAGAATAAGACTATAAGTTAATATATAGATAGATATAATCTATATATATATAAGAAATAACTATAATAAGAAATCAAAGTATATATAAGATTTATAGTAAAGTTATGATACAATAGTTAAGCAACACATAAAACCTAATAATTACGTACAATAAAATCTAGGATATAAAAATATTAGAAACTCTGATACATCATACCATGAATGGAAAACAGATGACAATAATGAAGTAGTTAAATAAATTTAGGAGTGATTAAAATAGAAAATAAAAGAAGAAAATTATTAGTAAAGTTAGGCTTAGTACTAGTAATTTTATGTATATACTTATTTGTACCAGCAGTTAAGAAAAATGTAAACCAAATGGTATTTTATTTAAGTATGCTTAACTTAGATGCTATAAAAGAATATATACTTTCATTTGGAATTTTAGCACCAATAATATCATTTTTATTAATGTTATTACAATCAGTGGCAGCTCCACTTCCTGCATTTTTAATTACATTTGCAAATGCAGCTTTATTTGGATGGGTTTATGGTGCAATTTTATCATGGGCTAGTGCTATGGCAGGAGCGACTCTTTGCTTTTACATTGCAAAATTCTTAGGAAGAGATGTAGTAGAAAAGCTTACAAGTAAATATGCACTAGATAGTGTTGATGAGTTTTTTGAAAAATACGGAAAACATACTATATTAATAGCAAGACTTTTACCATTTATGTCATTTGACCTTGTAAGTTATGCAGCAGGGCTTACATCAATGAACTTTATGTCATTTTTTATAGCAACGGGTATAGGTCAACTTCCTGCTACTATTGTATATTCATATGTAGGGGATATGTTAACAGGTTCTGCTAAGATTATGATGATGGGAATATTAACTTTATTTGCTTTGAGTATATTAATTTTTATGATAAAGAAAATATACAATGAAAAAAATAATAGTAGTATAGATGTGAAATTAAAGGAAGAGTAGGTATGGATTGGCTTATGCCAATCCATATTTATATTAAATTAAATTGGAGGTAATTAAATGGGATTAGCATCATTTAAGTTTCATCAAATAAATAGTAGCAACAAAGTATTTAATAAAACTTTTATAAATGAAAACAGTGACGTGATTTTTATGCCAGGATGTAGTTTAAGTGGATATAATGAAGACATAATTTTAAATATATATAAATATTTAAAAAAACATATAAAAAATATAGGTATAAGTTTTTCTTGTTGCTACAAACCTAGTATTATGATAAATGATAATAAGTCATTTAATAAATATTATAAAAAATTAGATGAAACTTTAAAGGACAATAATATAAAAGAAGTAATAACAGCATGCCCTAATTGCTATAAAACAGTTAAGAATAATAGTGGAAATATTAAAGTATCTTTTTTATTAGATGTAATAAAAGAAAAAGGAATAGATGAAAGTTTATTAAATCATTATAAAGATGTAGATATAAAATTTGCTATACACGACTCATGTGCAATAAGAGGTGAAAATTCAATATATGAAAGCTCTAGGTATATATTAGACAGTCTTGGTGTTAACTATGTAGAGTTCGAAAAAAATAAGAAAAATTCAAATTGCTGTGGATCTATATTTATAGATAATGAAAAGAAAATAAATCAAATAAAAAGAAGATGCTTACAAACCAATGTAGAATACATAATATGTTATTGTGAAACTTGTACAAAATCCATGTTAATAGGAGATAAAAAGTCTATTCATGTATTAGATTTAATGTTTAATAAAGAAATTATAAATAAAAAATGTTTTACTCAAAACCAGCAATCTAGTATAATATCATGGAACAATAGATACAAACTAAGTAATAGGAGAAAATATGAATAAAAATTTAAAAAAAATGATAATAATAGTACTTATATCTATATTTATATTATTAACTACTAAATTTATAAGTAATGATTTAGATATATATAGTATAAAAAATTATATAAGTTCTTTTGGAATTTTAGCGCCTATCATATATATAATAATGTTTTCTATAGTTCCTTTGACATTTTTTCCAGATTCAATACTAGCTATAGCATCAGGACTTATTTTTGGATTTTGTAAAGGATATATATATACAACTATAGGAGCACTAATAGGAGGAAGTCTTGCATTTTTTATAGCAAGGTACTTAGGATATGATTTAGTTAAAAAGATTTCTAATGAGAAGTTGTCTAACATAGAGAAATTAATAAATAAAAATGGCTTTTATATAATATTTTTATTAAGATTAATACCACTTTTTCCATTTGATGTAATAAGTTATGGAGCAGGTTTAACAAACGTTAAATATAAGCACTTTTTGGGAGCTACTTTATTTGGAACAATACCAGGGATAGCAGTATTTACAAATATAGGAGCAAAGTCAGTAAATATAAGTAGTATAGAATTTTATACATCTATAGCTATGCTTATATTACTTTTTATAATATCTATAATACTCAAAAATAAGCTTTTAAAGAATAGACTAAAAGAAGTAGACTAAAGAAGAAGGGGAAAATATGTTAGATACACACGCAAGAAAATATGTTAATCCATTTATAGAATGTGGAGCAAATTTTTTTATAAAACTAAAACTAAGTGCTAATAATGTAACATCTTTAGCATTAATACTTGGAATAGTATCCTCTGTATTATTATATTTTGATAAAAATATATTTGCAGTAATTGTTTTATGGATATCAGGCTATTTAGATGCAATAGATGGTGCGATAGCAAGAAAGACAAATTCATCATCAAGTTTTGGAACAGTACTTGACATAACTTTTGATAGAATAGTTGAAATAAGTATAATACTTGTAATAGGAATGAAATTTATAGATGTTAGATTTAATTTAATAATACTTTTAGCTTCAATATTAATATCAATGGTAATATTTTTAACAGTTGGAGCAGTTAGTGAAAAAAGCGGAATAAAATCATTTTACTATCAAGCTGGAATAGCAGAAAGAAGTGAAGGCTTTATTATGTTTTCACTTATGATGTTAATTAATAATAATTTAAATATTATAATAAACTTATTTTCTTTTATTATACTTATAACAGCAATTCAAAGAATATCTGAAGCTAAAAAGATATTAAAGTGATTATAATATTAAAAGGATAAACCAGTATATATTAATAGCATCATTGTGGCAAACTTTAGTAAATGCTATAATAATAAGTGAAGTAGTATTACACTTATTCTTTAGTCAATTTGTGGTAATAACTATAATAGGAGTTCCTTTATTTAAAATTTTCAACAATAAATATTCAAAATTGCTAAAGGATATATCTTAATATACTTAGCTAATTAGTAAGGAGATAAAATGAATACAATAGAAAAAACGCAAAGTGCTAAAATAATAGGTATAGGTGAAGATGGTATAAATACTTTAGATTCTATATCTAACAAGGTAGCGCATAATATGAATTTAGAAAAAATAAATATAAACCAAGATGTAGATAAAGACTATGTGAGAGAGTTATTAGATGGTGTAGATGTATTATTTTTAACTTATAATAGTGAAGATAAAAAAGCACTACAAATAGTAAATGCTATAGGTTATATGGCT
>NZ_DATIRC010000012.1:0-22893 GCF_035470145.1 Romboutsia sp. | reverse complement strand
AATATCATCTATTGTCTTTATAATTCTTCCAATTTCATTAGAAGTAAATGAAATTTCTTCCATAGCTTTAACCATTTGTTTCATTTGCTCATTACCAGCTTCAACTTCACGACCTGCACTCAATGATAAAACATTAGCTTCCCCCGCATTATTTGCAGTATCTTTAATTTTATCAGATATTTCTATAATAGTTGCAGATAGCTCTTGAATTGCACTTGCTTGTTCAGTCGCACCTTGTGATAACATTTGTGATCCACTTGCCACTTGATCTGATGCCGCCCCAACTTCTTCTGAAGCTACATTTATTTGGGTCATTGTTTCACTTAAATCATTAGTAATTCTAATCACTGAATTTTCAATATTTTTAAATATTCCTATATATTCTACTTCAGGTTCAATATCAAAATTCCCCGATGCAACGTCTACTAAAACACGAACTGTGTCATCTATAATTTCCTTAGTTTTGTTACTCATTTGACGCATACTATTTGATAAAGCACCTAATTCATCTTCTGATTCATAATTAATAGCAATATCAAAGTCACCAACAGCCATTTTATTTGCAGCTATTTCTATTTCTTCAATTGGCTTTTTTAAGCTCTTTGTAATATACGTAGCTATAACTATTCCTGCTACTATAGCAAATAAGCTAAGTCCTATAGAAATAACCATTGATTTTGATACTGTATCGTGTACGTTTTTATTAAATTCAATACCATTAGCTTCTGCCTCTTCAGTAAAAGCTACTATAATTTCTGCAATCTTATTAAAAGCTTCACCCCATGCACTAGTATCTATATCTGATATATTGCCACTAAAATTTTCTTGCTGTGCAGTTTCATATATCTTTTGGTATTCTTGTCTTAGCGTAGCTGCTAAGCTTTCAAGATTATCAAGTGTTTTTTGATCTTCTACAGAATCATGTACTGTAGAAGCATTACGAATATTTTCAATCCTTTTATTAATATCATCAAAATCACTTAGAATTGTTGTTCTATATTTTTCTTGGTTATTTTCAAGAAATGTATTATTAATATTTCTTGCAATATTAGCTAGGTCTCTACGAACACCCCAAGTTTGACTTGTTACTACATAAGGCCCTGTAAATAAATTCTCACTTAGTTGTTCTGATTTTTTCAAGTTAGATAGTGAATAAAAATTTGCAAACGCTGTAAGCATCAATACAACAATAAAAGATATACTTAGCTTTTTACCTATTTTTAAATTTTTCATATATATTCCTCCCTACAATTTGATTTGTTATGATTTCTGCTATATCATACAATATTTTTTTCTATTTAATAATAAATTCAAATAATCAACATTGTATTTTCCTTTATCCTTTACTGTCTAAGCTCTAGATAAAAATTCGTTTGAATGGTATATATAGAGCTATATTACTTTAATGTTTATAATTTGTATGCTTAAATCACATATATTATATTCCGACACATCCTGTTATAACTTTACATTTTTTTTGTAAATTATAAGTTAATTACTATTTGGGGAAATTTAAGTTTTTTAATGTCATATACTCTTCATAAGATAAGAATACTGGTAGATTTTTAAGGATGGATTAAAATTTGTAATCCCTAGTGGACTTCAGTAAATGGTATTTGGATGGGTATATCTGTAGGTTGGTTTGTTGGTTGGTTTTGTTATGACTACAGTTTATTATAAAACAGGAAATTGGAAATCAAAAGTTGTTATTAATACACCAACCTATGAAAAATATTGTGAACCTTAAATTGCTAATACATCTAACAAATATTAAATTATTAATCATAATTTATGGTAAATTTATTATATTATGTATAATTTGATTAGTATCACAAAAGGAAAATGTCTAAATATGTTCCTTTTGTGATACTAATTCTTCGTGTCGTACTCTAAATTTAATTATTTATCATAAAAATAAATTATAGTTTAGATAAAGCAGATACAATAATTTCTTCTTTAAAAGGTTTTACAATAAACCCTTTTGCTCCATAAATAATCGCCTCTTTCATTCTCGCCTCTTGTCCTAATGCTGATACCATAACAATTGATGCAGCTGGATCAATTTTTTTAATTTCTCTTAATGCTTGTAAACCATCCATTTCTGGCATAGTAATATCTAGCGTTACAATATCTGGTTGTAATTCTTTATATTTTTCAATTGCCATCAAACCATTTTCTGCCTCTCCAACTATCTCAAAATCATAACTCGCAAGCATATTGCGAATAGACATACGCATAAATGCTGCATCATCAACTATTAATACTCTTTTCATAACATTTCCTCCATTTTTATCAATTATAATCGTTTCCTATACACTGATGGTTTTACACGTTCAAAATCTGTTTCTAAATCAGATAAACTTTTATGCATTCCAATTATCAAATATCCTCCTGGTTTAAGTGGTTCATATATTCTTTTAGCTTCTTGTCAGGCATAAAATAAGTAAAATTCGTTGTTAGCTTTTCTACTAAAATAGATCCTTGCTCTCCTGTCTTATCTTGAATCAAACTATCCATATATCTTTTAAAGTCAGCAAGTCCTAAACATTTTCCCATCAATACTAATTGTGTTTCAATCAATGTTTTTTTATTTTCAAGCTTTATTCTATAATTATTATACATAAATTTTTTTAATCGTACAAAGCCTTTATTCCTTAATTCCATTATTCATATCCTCTGCAATTTCTACTAATGAATCACAGTCTTATATTACCTAAATTTCATTATTTATTTCACTAACACATTTTATGAAATTTTGCTTATATTCCTGTTTGTTTGATGTCATTTTCATAATTTGATTAGTGAAATATTAATAACTTCATATTTTCGCGTACATAAAATTCATTTAAAGAATCTATTCCTCTCCTACTTTTTCTCCTTTATTAATTAAACATAATAGATTTCAATTGATTTGATATTTAAATTCAATTAAAAAAGGAAGCATAAAAGCTTCCATTTTTTTAAATCATAAATTATAATATATTGCTATTGTGTTATTCAGATTCATTCATTGCAAAATAATTAATTTCATCACTATTAAAGTTTATATGTTTATGAGAACCATTTGTATCTTTTAATTTAAATTTTTCAATAAGTGATTTCATCATCTGTGCTTGTCCACTTAATTCTTCACTAGCAGCAGCACTTTCTTCTGATGTCGCAGAATTAGTTTGTACTACCTCTGAAATTTGTTCTACTCCTAATGTAACTTGAGTAATTGCACTAGCTTGTTCATCAGATGCTTTAGCTATTTCATCAACTAATAAAATAGTTTGATTAGTTGTATCAATTATTTTTTGAAGTGATCCAGCTGTATAATCTACAATCTTACTTCCATTATCAACTGCTTTTATTGAATTTTCAATAAGTGTAGCAGTATTTTTCGCAGCTTCTGCTGATTTAGCAGCAAGATTTCTTACCTCATCAGCAACAACAGCAAATCCTTTACCAGCATCACCGGCTCTAGCCGCTTCTACAGCAGCGTTCAATGCCAATATATTCGTTTGGAATGCTATATCATCTATCGTCTTTATAATTCTACCAATTTCATTAGAAGTAAATGAAATTTCTTCCATAGCTTTAACCATTTGTTTCATTTGCTCATTACCAGCTTCAACTTCACGACCTGCACTCAATGATAAAACATTAGCTTCCCCTGCATTATTTGCAGTATCTTTAATTTTTTCAGATATTTCTATAATAGTTGCAGATAATTCTTGAATTGCACTTGCTTGTTCAGCCGCACCTTGTGATAACATTTGTGATCCGCTTGCTACTTGCTCTGATGCCGCCCCAACTTCTTCTGAAGCTACATTTATTTGTGACATTGTTTCACTTAAATCATTAGTAATTTTAAGCAGTGATTTTTCAATATTTTTAAATACTCCTACATATTCTACTTTAGGTTCAACATCGAAATTACCTAATGCAACCTCTCCTAAAACACGAACTGTATCATTTATAACTGCCTTGGTTTTATTACTCATTTGACGCATACTATTTGATAAACTACCTAATTCATCCTCTGATTCATAATCAATAGTAATATCAAAGTCCCCATCAGCCATTTTATTTGCAGCTATTTCTATTTCTTCAATTGGCTTCTTTAAGCTCTTTGTAATATACACAGCTATAACTGCTCCTGCTACTATACTAAATACACTCAGCACTGTAGAAATAAGACTTGCATTTGATACTGTATCACTCACTCCTTTATCAAATTTAATACCGTCAGCTTGTGCTTCTTCATAAATTTTTATTGCCGTTGCATCACACTCATCATATGTTTGATAATATTTACTATCTTCGCTTGTTGCCATTTCGTGTGCAGTCTCATAATCTCCTTGCTCTATAAATCCACAAATTTTTTCGTATTCTTGTTTTAGTACAACCATCGAACTTTTAAGATTATCGATTAATTCTTTATCTTCTTTATCTCCTAAAGAATTCTCGCTAATTCTTTTAATTCTTTCATTAATACTATCAAAGCTTTCTAGCGCCTCATCTCCATAGTCTTCAAGACTATTTATAGCAATTGCATTCATAATATTCTGATCAATAGAAACAACATCTCTACGAATCCCCATAGATTGATTTGTTAATTCATAAGGCCCTTCAAATAAATCATGACTTAATTTTCCTGATTTTTTCAAATTAGATAACACATAAAAATTTGCAACCCCTGTAAGCATCAACAAAACAATGAAAGATATGCCTAGCTTTTTACCTATTTTTAAATTTTTCATATATATCCCCCCTGTACTTTGGTAGTGTTGTCAAAAATATTTGCCATACTTCCGATTAACCCTTTGTTATTACTTAATTTTATAATTAAAACTGTATCACTGGATAATTCCCCAATAATTTTAAGATTATCATAATCATTGGTTATTTCTAGAAATGTCTTTTTTGTATACCAGCTACCTCATAAAATAACCACTTGAAAATCAGTTACTTCAGGCATTACAATATGCATTAGTTTCTTAGCTAGTTCTAATTTAGTACATGATTTATTATATAATTTATATTCATTGTTAAATTTTTATCAAATTTAGGTTGAAGAGTATCATCAATAGACAAGTATATAGATGTATTTTTTATATTCTAAAAGTATTAATGAAATAGCTATTCTTGCCGTAATTCTCATTATTTCCTCGATAGAATGTTTTTTCTACCTTAAAAAAAGTAAAAACTATTAAGAGATTTACTCCAGTATTTAGATTTTTATAATTTTTTTTATTTCATTATTTGAAATAAAAAAAGATGTTACATTATTAGCATATGATTTAAACTTTCTTACCTTTTTAAATTTTTTACACATTAAAAGTAACATCTTATATTTTAAATTTCAATAGATTGTTCAAAACTGGTCGTTAACTGTGCAAAACTGGACATTTTTTAACAGGAATCATCATAGTTAGTGTAAATTTATTATCAGTAAAATTAATACTGACTTCTCCATCATATTTTCTAACAGTATTTTTTATATTCTTTATACCTATTCCATGCATAAAGTTATCTTTTTTATCTGTAACTATAATATTATTTTTTTTAACAATATTATTCACCTTACTATTTTCAATATTTATCACACAAAAATCATTTACATAAGTAATCTTAACTGATATGTATTTTAAAATACTTAAATCATTGATCTTCTCACATGCTTGTATTGCATTATCTAAAGCATTAGAAAATATAATACAAATATCGGTCATATCTATAAAATCTAATTTAGAAAAATTTAAAAAAGACTCAAATTTAATGTCTTTTTCTATACAAATAGCATTTTTCTCACTCATTATAATGTCTATAATTCTATTTCCTGTGTTAAAAGAATTATCAATTTCTCTTAGTTCTATATTAATGTTTTCAATATATTTTTCGATTTCATCAAGATTATTTAAATTTGAAATACATATCATATGATTTCTCATATCATGATATAGCTTTTTAATCTTTTCTTGATTATTTTCAATCTTCTTATAGTAACCATATTCTAAGTTTATTTTTTCGCTTATAATCTTATGTTCTAATAGTAATTTATTATTTCTTAAAATTTTATAAACTATTATCAATAAGGATATACTTGATAATAGTAATAAAAATGATACTAATATGATAACTGGAATGTCTACTGAATATTGATTTGATTCTCGTAATTCATAGTCAAATATAACTAATAAACTTAAAATATTTGTACATATTGGAATCCCTATATATAAAGCATCTTTTCTATATATTCCTTCATACAATTCATGATACTTTAAAAATAATACACCTATTAATAAAAAAGGCTTTGAAAGTACTAAGCATTCTAATCTATATAAATTATAATTTGAAACTAATTTAATATTTATAGAGTTTATTGTTGTAACTATATTTATACTTAAAAGTTCCATACCAATTAATATCATAAAATATCCTAATGGTATGATTAAATTTTTACATAAATTAACATTATAATTACATCTATAAAATATTATGCTCATAACCATGCATAATGGCATTTTTATATTTGGATATAAACCTAAGATATTAATAGTAAATGATACAAATATCATTACAAGAAAGCTTATATGCCGTGCTTTATTAGATGTTTTTTTATAACTTAAACTATTTAATAAAATATATAAAGGTATCCATTCTGATAATAAAGTAAGTAAGTCTATTAACTTCCAAAATATAACATTATTTAACATACGATTGCTCCTAATAGACTTGTTAATTCTTTTTTCAATCCTTTTACCCTATACTTACTAACTGGGATTGAAGCTTTATTTATATACACGATATTTTTATCTAAGCTTTCAATCATTTTTAAATTAACCAAAAAACTATTGTGACATCTGAAAAAATGTTTTCCTTCTAACAATTTTTCTATCTTTCTCATGCTCATTTTTACCTTATATGATTTATCTATTTCATGTATAATTAAATCTCTTTCCTTCGTTTCTATGTATAAAACTGAATCTAAATTAATTTTTATTAAATTACTTTTACCATTTATTATTAAGAAGTTTGTTTCTTTCTCTATAATATTAAAAATACACTCTTTTAAGTGTTTTTGTACTACTTCATAAATAATTGGCTTAATTAAATATCTATAAGCCCTAACCTCATATCCTTCATGTACATAATCACTGATCGATGTAGTAAATAATATCTCTACCCTTTTATCAAACTCTCTTATTTTTCTTGCTGTATCCATTCCTGTCAACTTCTCCATATGTATATCTAAAAATAAAATATCTAAGCTTCTAGTATATTTTTCTAAAAGTTCTTCTCCTGATTTAAATTCATATAATTTAAATGATACTTTCTCGAGCTTTAAAACTTCTTCAATATGATTTATTAAAATCGTTCTATGAATCAAGTTATCTTCACAAATCCCTATGTGTAAAATCATTATAAAAACTCCCTTCATATAATAATTTAAAAATTAATAATACCATAAATTGATATATATTTCAAAAATTTACAAAATATTACAAAAAGAACTATGTCAACATAGTTCTTTTTCAAAATCTATTATCAAAGTATTCAAATTTAATAAATCCAACGTCAGATGTAAATAAATTATATTTAAACAAAACAAATCATTTAATTAACTTAAGAAAGTTGCACCATCTAAAGTCTGAATAATATCAATATTTGGAGCTGCTCCTATTGCATAAAAAGTATATATTCTTCCTGGATTAATATTTGCTTTATTACTTATAAAAACTTTATTATTTTCAGGTATCTCTATATCCATCTTATATTCTTTTGGTTGCATTTCTTTATATTCCGTATAATCCTTATACTTAACGTTAGTAAATATTCTTTCACCATCCATTAATATATTAACTGGAGGCAATTCTGGGACTAAATGTACAAACTTAAACTTAGATTGTGTACCAGATGGAGCTTCCATTTCTTCTGGAATTGGTAATAATTCTAAACCACTTTCATTTAATATAATAGGCATAGTTATTAATTCATCAGAATTAACCTGTACTTTTGCTTCTGCTAACGGTTTATCTTTTTCATCTTTAACATAAACACTAAATATATGTTCACCTTCTGGAACATATATATACGGAGTAAATTGAGCAAATCTAATATCATTATAAAATGGAAAACCATTGATATATACATCTACCTCTTCACCATATGGTACAGCATGTAAAATTCTAACTAAAGAATAATTCTCTTTAAAATTCCTCAAACTTAAACTCCCCCTTAAAACAAATTACTTACATACTATTATCATATTAATCTCTTATTGCTTTTGACACTTATTTAGCTAGTTCAATAAATATAATCATACACAAAAACGGGCTAACTTAGCCCATTTAGATTTATATATCAGTATCTCTAATTTCTATTTCTGTTCCTTCTGGAGCTTTTATTTTAAATAGATATTCTCCTTCTACCTTATATACTACTTTTCCATTTTTGATTTTAAAGTTATTATATCCAAGAATCTTTATTCTTTTATATTCTTGTTCTACATTTTCAACTAAAAATCCTATATGCACAGGACCTTCATTTAATGAACTCCACTTATTAAATTTATCATCACTTTTAGGTGTTTGTAACTCTATCATAAAGTTTCCTGACTTTAGCCATGTATTATATTCTCTATTGTGAAAATTTTCTGTTTCACTAACTATCTCAAATCCTAGTATTCTTGTATAAAAGTCTAGTGATTCTTTATATTTATCTGTTTGAATACATACATGATGTACCATTTTTATCCCCATATATTTACCTCCTGTAATTGTTTTCATATGAAAGTTATCCACTTTTCAACTATTTATACCCTTTATATGTGTATAAAATTCGCTTCGCTTACGCTACCAACTATATAGCTCTTATATTCACTCGCACTATATCCGTTGCTTAAATTTATTTTGTTTATATCATTAAAAAAGTTGCTCATCTAAGAGCAACTTTTTTATTATCTATCTTCATTTGTAACATTAAATACGTAAGGTATATTTCTATAGTAATCTCCAAAGTTTAATCCATATCCAACAACGAATTTATCTTCTATTTCAAATCCACAGTAATCTGGAACTAATTCAACTTTTCTTCTACTTGGCTTGTCAAGTAATACACAACACTTTATACTAGCTGGATTTTTAGCTTTTAAGTGATTCATGACATGGTTCATAGTAAGAGCAGTATCTGTTATATCATCTACTATTAATACATCATAACCTTCTAAATCAGCATTTATATCTGCTACTACGTTTATTTTTCCTGAACTTTCTTCTCCATGACCATAACTTGAAGTAGTCATAAATTCAATTTTAACTGGTACAGTTATGTTTCTAACTAAGTCTGCACAGAATATGAAGCTTCCCTTTAATAAAGATACTACTAAAAGTTTTTTTCCTTCGTAATTTTTAGATATCTCAGCTCCTAGTTCTTTTAATCTAGTTGCTATTTGTTCTTCTGAACATAAAACTTCCCATTTTTTAGTTTCTATATTCATCGTTTAACCCTCCACTATATATAATGATACTATCCATTTTATAGGAGATTGACTCCTTTTGCAAGGAGAATTAGTCAACCTTATTCATATCATCCATTACATTTATTATAACCTCATCTGTAATAGACATTCCTTTATCACTTACTCTCCCTAAATTTTGTATGCTTTGTTCTACTTTAGCACCAACTATTCCGTTCATTGGTGGCACGAAACATTCATGCTTAGCTATTATAGCACTTTGTATTGCGGCAGATGCAGCAGATGCTAATTTTAATGCACATCCAGCTTTTGCTCCATCACATATCATACCACTTAAATTTGCTACCATATTTTCTATAGATCCTTCTATTTGTTTTATGTCTCCACTCATTAACCAAGATATACCAGCTGTTGCTCCTGTTGATGCAGCTACTCCACATCCACATACTGCAGATAATCTACCTGTATAGTTTTTAACATAAGCTGTTACCAAATGAGATATTGCTAATGCTTTAACTAATTTTTCATCTGATTGTGGGAATTTCTTATTATATGCGACTATTGGAAGTATAGCTGTTAGACCATGATTTCCACTACCATTTGAACTCATAACTGGCATTTTAACGCCTGCCATTCTAGCATCTGATGCAGCTGCAGTTATCATCATTGCATAGTTCATTAAGTCATCTCCAAGTAATCCTTCTTCCATAGATTTCTTTATTCCATAACCAACACCTATACCAGTTTTTTGGTTTAATCCATAGTTAGCTATTTCTTGGTTCATAGTTATTCCTTCTAATAAGAATTCTATATCTTTAAGTTCTAATTCTTCTACGTTTTCAACTAATTGTTTTATAGTTATTATATCTAATATATTTTCTTCTTTTTCTACAGTAGTAGCTGTTTCTACTTGTGCTTCTTCATTTAATAAAATTTCTCCATTTGATTCTAAATAAACAAAATTATCATGCTTAGTTCTTATAGCAACCTTTGAAGTTCTTGTAGCTCCTTGTAAAACTACCTCTATGTAAACTTTTTCTTTTGTGTCTGCTGGTGATATAGATATTGAGTTGTTGTCTACATATGCTTCTGCTTCTTTAACTTGATCTTCTGTTAAAGTTTCTAATACTCTTAAACCGTTTTCAGAGTGACCGCCTATAAACCCTAATGCTACTGATATTTTTAATCCTAATCTATCTGTTCCTGGTATTCCTACACACATTCCATTTTTATATACATTAGGACTAACTAAAACAGTATGTTTTATTATTTCTTCTCCTAATAATTCTTTTGCTTTTGCACAAGCTAATGCTACTGCTACTGGCTCTGTACATCCTAGCGCTGGTTTAACTTCTGATTTTAATATATTCACTAATTTTGTTCTTATATCCATCATAATAAATTCCTCCAATAAATTAAATAATATTATGGATTAATATATAAGCAATAAGCATACCAACTTTTATATTTTTTTAGTATTCTTAATAAATATATCTTATATCAGTATCTTTTTTAGTTGATTTATATACATGACAATAATCACAAACAATTAATATCCTAATCTTTCAACATTCTACATATTATTACAATGATATTTTTCCACTAATAAATAATATTATTAATCTTTATTGATCATCATATAGTTTCTGCATATTCAGTTAATATGATCGCATTATAAAATTCTCAAAATAATACAAAGAAGTCTCAAAATGAGATTTCGTATCATTTTGAGACTTCTTTGTATTTTTCTAATTTTCTATATAGAGTCGCTCTTGATATACCTAAAGCTTTCGATACTAATTCTTTATCTTTTTTATAATCTTTATACTTATTTAACGCCTTCATTATTTCTCTTTTTTCTAATTCTTCTAAAGTTCTTATACTATCATCTTTAACTATAACTTCTTCAGATTCTATATTCTTTACCCTATTTGGTATTACCTCTACGGTTATTATAGAATTGGAAGACATGTTAACACTATATTCTATTACATTTTGAAGTTCTCTTATGTTTCCTGGCCAATTATAATCCACCATTATATCAACTACATTTTTATCTATATCAACTACATTTTTATCAAGTTTTCTAGAATACTCCTTAATCATAAAATCAATTAAAAGAGGTATATCTTCCTTACGCTCTCTTAAACTTGGTAAGTTTATCGGGATAACATTTAGTCTATAATATAAGTCCTCCCTAAATGTACCTTTATTAACCATATTTTCTAAATCTTTATTAGTCGCAGCTACAATTCTTACATCTATAAGCTTATTAGATTTTGAACCTATCTTGTTGAGTTCCTTTTCTTGTAATACTCTAAGTAACTTTGCTTGCAAGTGTAAGCTCATGTCTCCTATTTCATCTAAGAATATAGTACCTTTATGGGCCAATTCAAACTTACCTAACTTACCACCTTTTTTAGCTCCTGTAAATGAACCTTCCTCATATCCAAATAATTCACTTTCTAGTAGGTTGTCTGGTATAGCTGCACAATTCACAGCTACAAAAGGGTTATCACATCTACTACTATGATTGTGTATAGACCTTGCGAATAATTCCTTACCGGTTCCACTTTCACCTATTATAAGAACTGTCGAGGTAGATTTAGATGCCATTAAAGCTTCTTTTTTAGTGTTATTTATTACTTTACTATTTCCAATTATATTATCTAAGGTTATGCCATAATCTTTATTCATTTTATTATAATTTTTAATTGCATCTTTCTTATCTATAAAGTCTATAACATATCCTTTAAGCTCATTGTTCAATATTATCTTACTAATATTATAAATACCTTTTAAATCATATCCATCTACTCTATAATGAAAACTACAAGACTTTTCTTTTTTAAAGTTGTCCACTGATGGTGTATTTATAAATTTTAAAACTTCAAATATATTTCTATTTTTTATACTTTGTTTTAAATTGAATATTTGCTCAAACTTAGAATTATACTTATCTATTTTTCCATTTACATCAATAGCTACTATAGCTTTATCAATACTATCTACTAATGTCTCTAATTTTTTCTTTTCTAATTCTAATTCATAAGTTTTGATTTGTGCTTTTATTTTATTAGAAATTAAATCAGCCATTTTACCTAAAAAATTCATCAAATTATCTTTATTATTCTTTATGATATTTGCCTGTTCATTAGTAAATGCTATTAAGCCTATTACACCGTATGCTTCATTATCACATACTATCGGGCAACAAACCTCTGCAAACTCCTTACATTCCCTCTTGTCGTAACATTCCTTACATATATCATTACAACTAGGGTCATCTATTATAATTCCAATCTGTTCTATTAGTGACTTATTAAAAGCAGAATATCCATGTACCTTTTCGCCTATTTTTTCTATGTATATTCCCGTTCCTGCTACTCTTATTAAATCTTGATTTACAATAGTTACATCTATACCTAAAACTGCTACTATAGCTTCTGCTATATTTTGAATATCATCTTTTATATATTCTATATTATTCATACTCATCAGTCCTTAATCTTTTTTAAATTAAGCATTTCTTTTATTTCTTTCAATATCACATATATTTTATTTAATGTAAATTGAATAGACATCAATATTACAAATAACATAACTATTATAATTAAATTGTAATTTAAATCCATAAGTATATAATCTCCTATTTTATAAAATTAAATATAAAAGACCAGGCATAACCTAGTCTTTTTATTTTATCATTATTTTTTTATATTATCTATTTTCTTTTTCCTATATAAATGTATCTCTCATTCTCAACTTCTTTTAGATTTCCATCAAAATTTAGTTTAGAAAATAAATTAATTATTTCATGAGGATAATAATAACTTATATTTTCACCGCAAAGCCTATGTTTTAAATTCTTTAATTTTACTTTAAAATTTTTCAAATTTAAATCCTCTAATATTAATTCTCCATTATTTTTTAAGACCCTATTAATTTCTTTTGAGGCTTGTTTACAATTGCTAGTATTATTGAAATGATCCAATATTATTACTTTGTCAAAGTATTTATCCTCAAATGGTAGTAGTTCTAATGATCCTTTAATAACATTACAGTTTCCATTATGTATTAAAGAATAACATACATCTTCGTAATGGCTATTTTCTAGTATCGTAACGTAAACTCCTAGCATCCTCAATCTGTTTCCTAAGTTGCCTATATTTCCAACAAGTAATATATTGTTTCCTATATCATATTTGATAGTGTCTAAAAAACATGTTACATCATCAGAAGTATCTGTCAAATCAGCATTAGGTTCATAGTCATAATATAATACGCTTTTCACAGTGCTCCCCCTCTTTATTTTCTACGTTTATAAATAATATCCACATTTATAAATTACATCATAGAATAGATTATAATAAATCAGGGGCAACTATTCAATAGATAAATTATAAGGTTTTTATAGGAAATCCTATTCATTATTATTTTCACTAGTTTTTTTTATCTTAGATATAGACACCTCATAAGCAACTTTTTTAAGTACTTCTCCATTTTCTGATTTTTTCTCATATTCTCTACTTTGTACTCTTCCCCACATTTGTATTCTATCGCCTACTTTTAAAGTTTTGGCAAATTTAGCATTACGTCCCCACACTATAGATGGTATATAATCAGATTTATTATATGGTCTATTTATTGCAACTAATAAATCTGTTATTTCTCTTCCTAATGGTGTTTTTCTATTTATTGGTTCTTTACATATAAATCCATCTAAGAAGATGCTGTTTGGATCTTTATTATCTTCTTCTGCTACTTTTATTTCTCTAACAAAGATAGTGAGAACCAACCTATTTTTATTATTAATATTTTTATTATAAGATCTTAATTGACCTACTACCCTAACCAACTTATTATTTTCAAAGTTAACTTCTTGAAGTAATCTTTCTGATACAGTAATTGGAAGTATATCATATGAGTCACTAAGTCTATTTATTTTTATTTTAGTATTGTAAAATTTCTCTCCAAAAATCTCATGGCTAAATTCTAATTCACTTTCTAATTCTCCTCTTAGGTTTACTATGTTAGTATCATCCTTAACAGTAATCATTTCTTTATCCCCCCACAATTGTTAATTCTTATGTTTTATCTTTTCTTATAATAAATATATTTATATTCAACAATTTTTATTACAATTTATTATGTTCTATTCATTTTATTTAATCTTTTCAAAGTTACATTAATCTAATATAGGTTTTATCCTAAATAAACATTAATTATACAATAATAGGGGCTAGTTTAATATATAGTAGATTTTACACTACCATATATTAAATTAGCCTTAAATATTATTCTTTTATTTTTTGTACACCATTACTATCTATTGTAAAATTTTCCTTATAAAGCATTTCTGATACAGGAACTATTTTATAACCATCTTTTTCAAGATTTGTTATTATAACATCTAAGTAATTCTCAATATTGTTTATATTTGCATGAAATAAAACAATAGATCCTGGTTGCGAATTTTTCACAACTCTATCTATTACATGATTAGGTCCTAACTGTTTCCAATCCATAGAGTCTATATCCCACTTTACAACTTGATAACCTAAAGACTTGCAAACATCTAAGGTTTTTGTATCTACCTCTCCAAATGGAGGTCTATACAAAGTAGTTTTTTCCCCAGTTATTTTTGATATTTTATCTGAAGTTACTTCAATCTCTTTCACTATTGCTTCTTCTGATAATTCTTTTGTGTTTGCATGAGTATTAGAGTGATTACCTAACTCATGACCTGATTTATGTATTTTTTCTACTAATTCTTTATTGTCGTCTACCCAACTTCCTACTAAGAAAAATGTCGACTTAATTTCATGCTTATCCAACGTTTGTAGAATTTCTTCTATATTATCAGATCCCCATGCCACGTCAAAACTTAAAGCTATTTTCTTATCCTCTGTATCAACCTTATATATTGGCATATTTACATCACCTTGCTTATAGCATACATATCTTATTCCATAAACCATTCCAAATAATAATGATAACGTTAATACTAAGAAAAACATACTAGACATTAAAGACTTTGTTTTCTTAAATCTATTTTTCATGTTACACCTCCTTTTATATCTGTCCTATATTTAAAATTTATTTTTTTTTATTTCAAAAAATTACTATAAAAATAAATTTATTATTTGGGCAAATTAAATTTAATACTAATAAAAGGTGGTGTAGTTATGTCAAATATAAGAAGTTCATTTAATAACATTAAAGGTCATCAAGTGGAAACAGCTAGAGAAACTATTAAGTTTGAAAACAGACACTATCTAAGAGAAGCTCATGGAATCCAAGAAGGTGTACGTAAAGATAAAAAAATAAAAATGGCTAAAAAATATTAGTAAAATTATTTTTTAAATTTTACGTATATAAAATTAAATTTTAGGGCAAATTAGTATTAACAACACACAGACAAAAGTGTTGTTAGACATCACTAAAGGGAGGAATTCTACTATGTCAAGCAAAAAAGCAGTTCCAGCAGCAAAAGCTGCATTAAACCAAATGAAATTAGAAATAGCTAATGAAATAGGTTTAGCTAACTATGAAACAGCTGATAAAGGTAACTTAACAGCTAGACAAAATGGTTATGTTGGTGGATATATGACTAAGAGATTAGTTGAGATGGCTGAAAACCAAATGGCTGGAAAGTAGATAGTAAATTCTGACATCTAGGAAAAAGAAAGGCTACCATTTTGGTAGCCTTTTTACTTGCAAATTTATTTAAATACAATCTTAAATAAATTGTGCTTTTATTTTTATATATTTTAGTTTAATATATTATATAGAAATAGTTTACGGAGGATGATATTATGTTTGAAAACTCATCTGAAGAATTAGCTTCTCATAAGCTTTTAATTTTATATATCTTAAATAAAATTAATATGGATTTAACTAATTCTCAAATAACACAAGTTGTATTAGAAACAGAAATGATGAATTACTTTTCTCTTCAACAGTTTTTATCACAACTTATGGAATCTAAGTTTTTAGCTACATATAAAGACTCTAATAGAGAATATTACTCTCTTACTCAAAAAGGGTTAGAAATTCTAGAGTATTTCTTATCTAGGATACCTGGGGATGTCACTAAAAAGATAGACGGGTATATTATTAATAATAAAGAAAGTTTATTATCTGATACTCAAGTTAAATCAAGCTTCGTTAAGCAAAGTGATCATGAGTTTATTGTTAATTTAAGAGTTATAGAAAACCAATCTAATTTAATAGATTTAAATTTAAATGTTTCTTCGGAGAAACAAGCTAAGCTTATTTGTAATAATTGGAAAAATAATGCATCATACATGTATGCAGAAGTTATAGACTTACTTATACGCGATAGCCACTAAGCCTACACACATAATATTGTTGTAGGCTCTTTTCCTACTTTTACTTCTTTTATTAATTTATTATTAAAGGTATCGTATATTTTAACTGAATTTTTCTGAGTATCAGATACTAATAATAGTTTTTCATCCTTAGAAATCTCTAATCCTTGAGGATTTCCGTTCACATCAATACATCCTAAATATTTACCTGTATCATAATCTAAAATTTTAATACTTTTATACCCTAAATCCGCTACATATACTTTTTTTGAGCTATAATTAAAACATACTTGAACTGGTAATAAAAATTCATCTATTATATTAATTATTCTCATGCTCGTTTCATCTAAAATAATTAGTTTTCCGTCTAAAGTTGAAGTATATATTTCTTTCTTTTTCTTGTCTATTTTCATATGCCATGCTTTAAAGTCTGTACTTATTTTTCTATCAATACATTTGTTAAGAGTATCTATACATACTATTGAATTTGCACAAGGTACATATAGCTTATTTACACTTTCATCAAAATCAAATCCATGAGGCATTTCATCTACACCAATTACTCCAATAGGATTTAAAGTATCTTGGTCTAGTATATATATGCTATCTGAATCTTCATTCGATATAAATAATTCACCACTACATAAAGCTATTTGACTTAAATTCCCCCCTATAGAAATACTTTCTATTATATTATGAGTAGACATATCTAGTATATACAATATGCCATTACTAGAACTTGGTATATACATTATATTTTTTTCTTTGTCTACGCAAATATGATGCGGGTATATATTGTCTTCTAAACTTATTTCCTTTTCTACTTCAAATGTGGGATATTCTAGTATGCTTATACTTTTTGATAGATAGTTAGAAATATATACTTTCAAATAATATCCTCCTCTCCTTAATACATATACTACAATAATATATTATTATGTATGCTTGTATTATGACTCTCTTTTTAGCATTGCAATATTTGTAATATATTGGTATTATTATGTTAATCATATTAATTATTCTTAGGAGCGTGCATTATGAAAATAACTTTTAAACCAAGTGGCGTTTGTTGTAGAGAAATGATATTTGAAGTTGATGATAATAACGTTATAACTAACGTTGATTTTATCGGGGGATGTCCTGGTAATTTACTAGGACTTAAGCATTTAGTAATAGGACAAAATGCTCATGAAGTAGCTGACAAATTAGCTAATATATCATGTGGTGGTAAAACTACTTCTTGTCCTGATCAATTATCTAAAGCTATACGTCAATCTTTATAATAATACTCTAATATAACTAAAAGGTGGTAATTAGCCACCTTTTTTACATGCAATAATATCATATTTTAACTTAATACTAAAATATTATTTACTAAAGTTCTAACTGTACCTATCATATATAAAGAACCTGCACTTATTATTATATCGTCTTCACTCGCATTTCCTAGTGTATAATTAACAGCTTCTTCTATACTTGGCTTAGCCACAATGTTACCTACATACTTAGATATCTTTTGTTTTAGAACCTCACAACTTATAGCCCTTGGATTATCTGGAGTAGTAGTTATTACTTTGTCAAAGTGAGGCATAAGTATTTCTAATACGCCATCTATATCTTTATCTTCTAACATACCTATTAAAAGAGTAGCTTTTTTACCATTAAAGTTCTTTTCTATTGCTTTAGCTAAAGACTTTGCTCCATCTTCATTATGAGCTCCATCTATTATAAATATAGGTTTTTCCATTATTTTCTCTATTCTACCTGGCCACTTAGTATTTATAAGGCCTACTCTTATGCTTTCTTCACTTATGTTTAAGTCCTTAGATTCATTTAAGAATTTTATAACATTTAAAGCTAACATAGAGTTGTTTATCTGATGGTCTCCAATTAACTTTATTTCTAAATCTTCATATTTCTTGCTCATTACAGTACAATCATATGTTTGAGAGTATATATCAGATTGTTTTACTTTTATATCATCAAATTTAACTTCTATATACTTAGCATTTTTCTCTTTACATATGTCTTTTATAACATCTTTAGCCTCGTCACTTTGATCATAAACTATGGCAGTACCATTTTCTTTTATTATTCCGCCCTTTTCATAGGCTATTTTTGCAACTGTATCTCCAAGTATACCAACATGATCTAAGCTTATAGATGTTATTACACTTACTTCTGATTTTTTGATTATATTAGTAGCATCATATCTACCACCTAAACCAACTTCAAGGGCTACGAAATCAACTTGTTGTTCACTGTAGTAGTAAAATGCCATTGCAGTAACTATTTCAAACTCAGTAGGATATGAATATCCTTCACATACCATTTTTTCTATGTTTTCTCTTATTATAGTAACTATTCTAGCTACATCTTCTTCTGGAATATTTTCACCATTAACTCTTATTCTTTCTGTAAAAGTTTCTAAAAATGGTGATGTATATAAACCTACCTTATATCCAGATTCTTTTAATATACTAGTTATAAATGAACATGTTGACCCTTTTCCATTAGTTCCTGCCACATGTATTATATTTAATTTATCTTGTGGATTTCCTAAAAGCTCTAATAATTTAGTTATGTTGTCTAATCCTAATCTTACTCCAAATTTATGAGTTTCTTCTATGTATGTTAGTGCTTCTTGATAATTCATCTCTAATCCCCCTTAGTCATTTTGCTTTAAAAAATTGTATATTTATATTAAAATTGACCTACATAGGCACTATAAGACAATTTTATTTTCTTACTCTTATTATAGTATATTTTTATAACAAAACTGAACAAAAAAATAAAGCTGTTCCAATAATATTATATTGTCACAGCTCATACTTATTATATGTTTATATTATTTTCCATATTACTTATCTTTCCACCAACATAGTCCATCTACCAATTTCCTTAAATCCTATCTTATGATATATTTTTCCTGCTTTAGGATTATCATAGAATAAACATAAAGTTTTTCCTTCTTTTAGTACGTCATTACATAATCTTGATAAACACTTGCTCATATAACCATTTTCTCTATATCCTACTTTAGTTGCAACACCTACAACCATTGCTGATTTACTATTTTCTGCAGTAGTTTGAGCTATACTTACCATCTCTCCTTTATCATTTTCTATATAGTAAGCTCTTCCACTATGACCTTCTAATCTATCTTTTATCATTTCTTTATCATTTACTGTATCAGAAAATTCCTCTATAGTTTCTAACAAATCATATATTTTTTCTGCATCATTTCCTTTTGCCACTTTTATAGTATCATCCCATGTCACTAAATTATTTGCATCTTTAATTTCACAAAAGTATGCACTTTTTTCTTTATAGCTCTTAAATATATTTTTAAACTTATGTAATAAATCTGATTTTCCAGAAACCACTTTAGGACTTGGGTATGATGATATAATTTCTTTGAAACAGTCTAAGTCTTCATTTATATCTTCATAATATGGTATAAAATTATTTGTATATCTGAGTAAAATAGCTTTTAAGTTGCCTTGATTATCAAATTTTCCCCATACTTCTTGAAAATCACTTTCAAACCCAAATTGCTCAATATCTCCTATTATAAACAAGTTGATATTTGGTTGATTTCCTACATATTCTAAAACTAATTTTCTATCTTGTTCACTTAACTTACGTACCATAAAATATCACCTCTATCTACATATATAAGGTATATATATTCAATTAACGGCATAATTATCCTTTAAAAATATTAAAAGCCACTCTAATTTAAGAATGACTTTACTAAAATATATTAATTGTTTATATATTTTTCAAATGCTTCTGTGAAATCTCTATTACTATAAGTTTTTCTTAAAGCTTCCATCCAATCTAAATTGAAATTAGTTAATTCTTGCACAATGTTAGTTATATTTCCTTCTATAACACATCTTGATAATGCATCATTAGCCATTTTCAATCCATTAGTTCCATCTTCTATGGAAGTATAGTTCATACCTTGTATTCTATTTATTTCTACTAACGCCTTATATAAGTCCTTTAATTGCTCTAATTGTCTTTTATCAACATCTATACTAAATGCTTTATTTCCAAAGTTAAACTTTATTTCTACATCTGCATCTATAGTTCCAGCTGTTTCTAAAGATACTGTGTGGACTCTTTCATAACAAAATTCATGTCTTCTTACAGTTCTTTTTTTACTCATAGCATTTTCTCCATCTACATGTAAAAGACCTCTATTTGTAAATACATATTCATCTGATTTAGACTTTATTACGAAGAATATTTTTTCTCCGTCTTCATGCATTATGTAATCATCACCATCTACTTTATCAAAGTCCTTTGGCTCGATTATTTTACCTATATCTGATAACCCTAATGTATCTGCTGCCATTCTTCCAAATAAATTTCCTGCCATTTTAACGCCTCCTAAGACTAATAAATCTTTATATAATTTATATTTCCTTTACCTTATTATAAACTATTATTTATTAGTTTATAAAATAAAAGCTCATGCAATTATCATAAATTACATGAGCTTTATTTATATTACTTCATTTTAGCTTCTAAATTTTCAAGTCTTTCAACTACAGACTTCATCATTTCTTCAAATTTTTCTTTCTTAGCTTCTTCTTCTTTAACTAAGCTTTCAGGAGCTTTTGCCAAGAATCCTTGATTAGAAAGCTTTCCATTAACTCTCTTTATTTCACCTTCTAATTTAGCTTTTTCTTTGCTTAATCTTTCTATTTCTTTAGCGAAGTCAACTAATTCATCCAGTGGTATGAATATCTTAGCACCATCTATAACAACACTTACAGCATCTTCTGGTATGTTAGTTTCATCTTCTACTATTTCAACAACTGATGCAGATGCTAATGTTACAAAGTAATCAGAACCTGCCTCCATAGCTTCTTTCTTTTCAGCTGTTGGCACTATTATAACCTTAGCTTTCTTTGATGGTGGTACGTTCATTTCTGCTCTTACATTTCTTATGTTTCTTATACCATCCATTGTTAAGTTCATCATTTCTTCTTCTTTAGCCATGTCATCAGCTTCATTATACTGTGGCCACTGAGCTACTACTATACTTCCTTCTACTGTTGGAAGGTGAGTATATATTTCTTCTGTTATAAATGGCATATATGGGTGAAGAAGTTTTAATATCTTCTCTAATACATATGTTAATGTATATAATGCTGTTTGCTTAGCAAGCGTATCATCAGAGTATAATCTTGGTTTAACTATTTCTATATACCAGTCACAGTACTCTGACCATGCAAAGTCATATATCTTTTGTGCAGCTATACCAAGATCAAACTTATCCATGTTGTCAGTAACTTCTTTAACAACATTGTTAGCTCTTGATATTATCCACTTATCAGCTAAAGTCATATTAGCTTGTACTGATTCTCTATTAACACCTTTCATTATTTCTTCATCTATATTCATGAATACAAATCTTGATGCATTCCATAATTTATTTGCGAAGTTTCTTGATGCTTCTACTCTTTCCATGTAGAATCTCATGTCATTTCCTGGGGAATTTCCAGTAGCTAACATGAATCTTAGTGCATCAGCTCCATATTGGTCTATTACTTCTAATGGGTCTATTCCGTTTCCTAGAGATTTACTCATTTTTCTACCTTCTGAGTCTCTAACAAGTCCATGTATTAATACATGTTTGAATGGAGTTTCCCCCATACAGAACATTCCTGCAAATGCCATTCTTACAACCCAGAAGAATATTATATCGTATCCAGTAACAAGTACGTTAGTTGGATAGTAGTATTCTAATTCTTCAGTGTTGTGAGGCCATCCTAATGTTGAGAAAGGCCATAAAGCAGATGAGAACCATGTATCTAGTACATCTTCATCTTGTTTTAAGTCAGAGCATCCACATTTACATGCTTCTGGTTTTTCCTTAGCTACTATTATTTCACCACATTCTTGGCAGTAATAAGCAGGTATTTGGTGACCCCACCATAATTGTCTAGAAATACACCAGTCTCTTATATTATCTAGCCATTGCATATATGTTTTACCATATCTGTCTGGTACAAATTCTAAATCTTTATTTTGTAATATATCTAGAGCAGGTTTTGCTAGTTCATCCATTTTAACGAA
>NZ_DATIRC010000011.1:0-2669 GCF_035470145.1 Romboutsia sp. | reverse complement strand
TAAGATGATTTTTATCATTATAAGGAGGGTTAATATAGAGTATTTAATTAAAAAAATCCAAGGGATTAATTATTGTCCCTTGGATTTCTAAGTAAGATTAATTTATCAATCAGTATATTTTTAAAAAACGTTTTCACTAATCCCTAGACAGGCTAGATGTTGATTTTTTTTCCTTCTTTACGCCATTTTGCAAATTCAGCTACTGCTGTGAAAAGTGCGTCTGTTGATGAGTTAAGTCCTGTTTCGCAAGAGTCTTGAATAACCCCAACAACAAATCCTACACCTACTACCTGCATTGCCACATCATTTGGAATTCCAAATAAACTACATGCAAGTGGTATTAGTAATAATGAACCTCCAGCTACACCTGAAGCACCACAAGCACTTACCGCTGACAATAAACTTAAGATTAGGGCCATACCCATATCTACTTTAATGCCAAGTGTATGAACTGCTGCAAGTGTTAATACAGAAATTGTAATAGCTGCACCAGCCATATTAATAGTTGCACCTAGTGGAATTGAAACTGAGTAAGTATCCTTATCCAACCCTAGTTCTTCACATAAGCCCATATTTACAGGTATGTTTGCAGCTGAGCTACGTGTAAAGAATGCTGTAAGTCCACTGTCCTTTAAACATTTGAATACAAGTGGATATGGATTTTTACGAATACCTATATATGTGATAATTGGATTAACTACAAGGGCTACAAATGCCATGCAACCAACTAATACAACAAGCAATTGTCCATAACCAAGTAGAGACGCTAGACCCTGCGTAGCAATACTATCAAATACAAGACCCATGATACCAAGTGGTGCAAAATTAATTATCCATCTTACTATTTGTGATAATGCATCTGAAACATTAACTATCATTGTTTTAGTAGATTGAGGAGCATTTTTTAACGCAAGACCAACAAGTATTGCCCAAGACAATATACCTATATAGTTTGCATTGAAAAGTGCTTTTACTGGGTTATCCACAATATTCAATAATAACGTTTTCAGAACTTCCACAACACCTCCAGGTGGCGTCACATTCTCAACACCTGCTCCAAGTGTTAATGTTACCGGGAACATAAAGCTCGCTACAACAGCAACAAGTCCTGCTAAAAATGTACCTAAAAGGTAAAGAACAATAATCGATTTCATATTAGTTTGCTGACCACTCTTGTGTTGAGAAATGGCAGACATTACTAAGAAAAATACCAGTATCGGTGCAACAGACTTTAGTGCACCTACAAATAATGAACCAAAGATAACGATTGGCTTTGCTGTATCTGGAATCGTTACAGCTAATATAATACCAACGATTAAGCCTATTATAATTCTCTTAACTAAACTTATTTCATTCCATTTGCTGATTAAATTTCCCATTGTCTAATCCTCCTCTATGATTTAATTACTATTACAATTACATTTTACCATAAATCCCGTTTTTTTAAAACATAATTCAATAAATTTTCTTAATATTTTTTATTTTAATACAATTTTTCCCATTTGAGTTATTAATTGAAAAAAGACTATGAAATCATAGTCCAATTTTTATCCCACTTCAACAATATCCCTTTACTCCTAAGTTGTTTGATATTTATATTTATTAGTCTAATTAGAATATACTGTTACCTATCTTAGTTAACATATCTATGCCTTTTATTTCTTTATCATACATAGGTACTCTAACTACCTCAGAACTTTCAAAATCACTCTTTATTTCTTCTAAATACTTCTCTTGCATGTTTCTTCTATTTCTAAAGAACGGTGTAGTAGCTTGCTCCTCAGGTATTATAAGGTTTGCTATAACCATTTGTGTTTCAATTCCAACAGTTCTAAGTTCTTCACTAGCTCTATATGCCTCTATTATAGGAGTTTTTTCAGGGTACATAACAAAACTAAAAGTAGTCTTCTCTTTATCCTTCATAGTAGCTATAACTCTATCAAATTTTTCTTTTTGTTTTTTATCTTCTTCACTGATTTGTGCAGTAACTCCTGCTTTCATCTGAATTTGTTTTGACCAATCCATAGGAAGTTCTAAAAGTCTTAATGTGTGCCCTGTTGGAGCTGTATCAAATACTATAACGTCATATTCTTCTTCTGAAGCATATGATATAAATTTTTGGAAAGCTGCCATTTCTTCAGTACATGGAGAATTTAATTCTTCTTCCATAGTAGCTATTGTTGGTCCACTAAATTTAGATTTAGCATCTTTTAAGACCATTTCTTTATATTCTTCAAAAGCTACTTTAGGATCAATCTTTGCTGCATATAAATTAGGACATCCATCTATAGGTGCTGGATTATCTTCTATTGGCTTATCTAAAACCTTTCCTATATGAGCTGCAGGATCTGTTGTAAGAAGAAGTGTTTTAAATCCTTCATTTGCAGATTTAACAGCTGTAATACAAGCCATTACAGTTTTTCCAACTCCACCTTTACCTGAGAAAAATACATTTCTAATAGAATTTTTCCTAGGCAATATAAGTTCTTTAGCATCTTCATTTTTTTGTATACTTATTTCATCTATGTTTTTATATTCTACTTTTGAAGTCTTTTGAGCTTTCTTTCCTTCAAATAATATAGATGCACTTATTCTAAATCTATCTACACCTTTAAGCTCACTATCAAATAGCTCCATAGTATCAATAGGTAATTTCTTAAATATGTTTT
>NZ_DATIRC010000010.1:0-5956 GCF_035470145.1 Romboutsia sp. | reverse complement strand
TAAAGATTATGTGGTTATAATAGCAAAGAGGATACACCTGTTCCCATTCCGAACACAGAAGTTAAGCTCTTTAGCGCTGATGGTACTTGGTGGGCAACTGCCTGGGAGAGTAAGACGTAGCCACGTAATCTTTTTTTATTGCAAAAAATAATTTAAAATGTATATGAATCAAATAAATGGACATAATTATAATATAAAACTTAATAGAAATAAATGAATTACTCAATCTCCCCCATTTTATAAGACCTCTATCCCCCATAGAGGTCTTTGTTTTATGCAAAAATATATTTATAATAAATTCTTCAAAAATTCTTTGTATTAATCTAATAAGATAAGAAAAAATAAAATTATATAGAAAAAATATCAATTAATAGAGTGTTTCTATAAGTAAAATATAAAATCGATTGAAATCATGATACATTGGGTAAAATATGTAAAAATAATAAATATAAAAATATGATTTTTTAAATATAAAATGTAGGATATATATGGTATAATCATATTCATAAAGAACTAATGTTCGCAAAAGGAGTGAGATTGTTGGATTTTCAATTAAAATCTGATTTTAAACCTACAGGGGATCAACCACAAGCTATAAAGTCAATTATTAATGCAATAAATAATGATGAGAAATTCTCAACATTATTAGGCGTTACTGGATCGGGAAAAACTTTTACTATGGCAAATATTATACAAGAAGTAAAAAGACCCACATTAATACTTGCACATAATAAAACGTTAGCAGCCCAACTTTATAGTGAGTTTAAGGAATTTTTCCCAAATAATGCTGTAGAATATTTTGTAAGTTACTATGACTATTATCAACCAGAAGCATACGTTGCGCATAGTGATACATATATAGAAAAAGATGCAAGTATAAATGATGAAATAGATAAGTTACGACATTCAGCAACAGCATCTATATTAGAAAGAAGAGATGTAATAATAATATCATCAGTTTCATGTATATATGGATTAGGGGATCCAGAAGATTATAGAAAGCTTATGGTATCTTTAAGACCAGGAATGCAAAAAGATAGAGATGAAGTTATAAAACGTTTAATAGAGATACAATATGAAAGAAATGATATCAATTTTACAAGAGGTACATTTAGAGTAAGAGGGGATATATTAGAAATATTCCCAGCTAGCAATGATGAAAAAGCAATGCGAATAGAATTTTTTGGAGATGAAATAGATAAAATAACAGAAATAGATTATGTTACAGGTAAGATTGCAGGAGTTAGAAATCATATTGTAATATTCCCAGCATCTCACTATGTAACAACACCAGAAAGAGTAGAAAAAGCAATTATAGAAATAGGCAAAGAACTTCAAGAAAGAATAGATTACTTTAAAGAAAATGACAAGTTACTAGAAGCACAAAGAATAGACCAAAGAACAAGGTATGATATAGAGATGTTAAGAGAAATTGGATTTTGTCAAGGAATAGAAAACTATTCAAGGCATATAACAGGAAGAAATGCTGGTGATAAACCTTATACATTGATGGACTTCTTCCCAGATGATTATTTAATAATAGTTGATGAATCTCATGTCACAGTGCCTCAAGTTAGAGGTATGTATGCTGGAGATAGATCAAGAAAAGGCTCACTTATAGATAATGGATTTAGACTTCCATCAGCTTACGATAATAGACCTTTAAACTTTGAAGAGTTTGAACAAAATATAAATCAGATATTATTTGTAACAGCAACACCAGGCCCTTATGAAATTCAACATTCTTCAACTATAGCAGAGCAAATTATAAGACCAACAGGTCTACTAGATCCTATAATTGAAGTTAGACCTATAAATAATCAAATAGATAATTTAGTTAGTGAAATGAATAAAATAATAGAAAAAAAAGAAAGAGTTTTAATAACTACGTTAACTAAAAAAATGAGTGAGGATTTAACTAACTATCTAAAGGAAATAGGCATAAAAGTAAAGTATCTACACTCAGATATAGATACACTAGAGAGAATAGAAATAATAAGAGATTTAAGACTAGGAAAGTTTGATGTATTAGTAGGTATAAATTTACTAAGAGAAGGATTGGATATTCCAGAGGTTTCCCTTGTTGCAATATTAGATGCAGATAAAGAAGGTTTCTTGCGTTCAGAAACTTCTTTAATACAGACTATAGGCCGTGCAGCTAGAAATTCAGAAGGAAAAGTTATAATGTATGCAGATAAAATAACTAGGTCTATGGAAAGTGCAATAGAAGAAACAAAAAGAAGAAGAGAAATACAAACTTTATATAATGAAGAGAATGGAATAACACCAACAACTATCAAAAAAAGTGTTAGAGATATAATAGAAGCAACAAAGGTAGCTGATGAAGAAGTGGTATATGGAATTAAGAAAACGGATGATGTAGATGAAATTAAAAATAATATAACGACCTTACAAGCAGAAATGATGGAAGCAGCACAGAATTTACAGTTTGAAAGAGCTGCAGAACTTAGAGATAAAATTAAGCAACTAGAGGAAAGGATTAATGATTAGATGGAAGATAAAATCATAATAAAAGGTGCTAAAGAGCATAATCTAAAAAATATAGACTTAGAACTTCCTAGAAATAAGTTTATAGTATTTACAGGTTTATCAGGTTCAGGAAAATCTTCTTTAGCTTTTGATACTATATATGCAGAGGGTCAAAGAAGATACGTAGAAAGTTTATCTGCTTATGCTAGACAATTCTTAGGTCAAATGGAAAAGCCAAATGTAGAATATATAGAAGGGTTATCACCAGCTATATCAATAGATCAAAAAACAACTTCTAAAAATCCACGTTCTACAGTTGGTACAGTTACAGAAATATATGATTATTTAAGATTGTTATTTGCAAGAATAGGGCAAGTACATTGTCCTACGTGCGGTAAATTAATTAGCCAAATGACCATTCAAGAAATAGTAGATAAAATGATGGACTTTGAGGAAAGAACTAAGTTACAAATATTATCTCCAGTAGTTAGAGGGCAAAAAGGAACTCATAAAAAGGTAATAGAAAATATAAAAAAAGAAGGATTCGTAAGAATTAGAGTTGACGGTGAAAATTATGAAGTAACCGATGATATAGAATTGAATAAAAATCAAAAACACAATATAGAAGTTGTAGTAGATAGAATAGTAATTAAAGACGGTATAGAAGGAAGGCTTGCAGATTCTATAGAAACAGCAGTTAAGTTATCTGATGGACTTGTTATAGCTCAAATAATAGATGGTGAAGAAATACTTTACTCAACTAAATTTGCTTGTCCAGAACATGGAATAGGAATAGAAGAGTTATCACCAAGAATGTTCTCATTTAATAGCCCATTTGGAGCATGTGACACTTGTAATGGACTTGGAGAAAGTAAAGAAGTAGACCCAGATTTAGTCATACCTAATAAAGAATTATCTATAAAACAAGGTGCAATAGCTGCATGGGGTTCAGTAAGTGCGAGTGATGATACATATTATAGTAAAATGGTTCAAAGTTTAGCTAAACATTTTAATGTATCATTGAATACTCCATTTAAAGATTTACCAGACGATTTCATTCAAGAACTACTTTATGGACAAGATAATATAATGGTAGAATTTGTATTTGAATCTAAATTTGGAGGAACAAGACAATACAAAGCTCCGTTTGAAGGCGTAATAATAAACCTAGAAAGAAGATATAGAGAAACTAACTCAGAGTATTCTAGAGAAAAAATAGAAGAATATATGGGAGAAACACCTTGTCCAAAATGTAAAGGAGCAAGATTAAGAAAAGAAGTTTTATCAGTTTTAGTAGATAAAAAAAATATAATGGATGTTACAGATTTTTCAGTTAATGATCTTATAGACTTTATAGAAAATATAAATTTAACTGAAAAACAAAAATTTATAGGCCATGAAATATTAAAAGAAATAAAAGGTAGAGCATCATTCTTAAGAGATGTTGGATTAGATTATTTAAATTTATCAAGAAAAGCAGGAACTTTATCAGGAGGAGAAGCACAACGTATAAGACTTGCTACTCAAATAGGTTCTGCATTAGTTGGAGTTTTATATGTATTAGATGAGCCTAGCATAGGATTGCATCAAAGAGATAATGATAGATTAATAAGAACATTAAGACATTTAACAGATATAGGTAATACCCTTATAGTAGTAGAACATGATGAAGATACTATGAGAGAATCTGATTATGTAGTTGATATAGGACCTGGAGCAGGAGTTCATGGTGGAGAAATAGTTGCACAGGGAACTCTTGAAGAAATATTAGAAAATCCAGATTCTATAACAGGTCAATATTTAAGTGGCAAAAAACAAATACACATACCAGAGGAAATTAGAGAAGGTAATGGAAATTATATAGAGATAGTTAAAGCAACTGAAAATAACTTGAAAAATCTAAGTGTTAAATTCCCTTTAGGGAAATTTACTTGTATAACTGGAGTATCAGGTTCAGGAAAGAGTACATTAATAAATGATATATTATACAAAGGTATTGCGGGAAGAATAAATAAACTTAGAGAAAGACCAGGAAAGCATAAAGAAATAAAAGGTATAGAAAATATAGATAAAATAATAAATATAGATCAAAGCCCAATAGGTAGAACTCCTCGTTCAAATCCAGCTACTTATACAGGTGTATTTGATATGATAAGAGATTTATTCGCAGCAACTAATGAAGCTAAAGCTAGAGGTTATAAAAAAGGAAGATTTAGTTTCAATGTAAAAGGTGGAAGATGTGAAGCTTGTAAAGGTGATGGAATTATCAAAATAGAAATGCATTTCTTGCCAGATGTATACGTACCTTGTGAGGTTTGTAAAGGTGAAAGATACAATAGAGAGACTTTACAGGTTAAATACAAAGATAAAACTATATCAGATATATTAGATATGAATGTAGAAGAAGCTTTTAATTTCTTTGAGAATATACCTAATATAAAGCGAAAGCTAGAAACATTAATGGATGTAGGGCTTTCTTATATTAAGTTAGGTCAACCTTCAACACAATTATCAGGTGGAGAAGCGCAAAGAATAAAATTAGCATCAGAATTGAGTAAAAGACCTACTGGAAAGACTTTATATATATTAGATGAGCCAACAACAGGACTTCATATGGCTGATGTAGATAAGTTGATTCATGTACTTCAAAGACTAGCTGATACAGGAAACAGTATAGTAGTTATAGAACATAATTTAGATGTAATAAAAACTTGTGATTATATAATTGACTTAGGTCCAGAAGGTGGAGATAAAGGTGGAAAAATAGTAGCAACTGGAACACCTAAAGAAGTATCTAAGGTAGAGGATTCTTATACAGGAATATTTTTAAAAAAATATTTTGAGTAAGCAAAAAATTTACTTTGATAATGTCGCCAACGACCTCAAATATATTTGCCCACACGAGGCTTAAAAAAGAGGTCCGTTACTTAAGCTTAGAAGTTGGGAATTATATTTATCCATAAACTATATAAAATATAATTTCTTTCAATATAAAAGTAGTGCCTAAATTAAAAGGCACTACTTTTATTTATATTATATAGTATTCCCGTTTGCAACTAATTCTTTTTCATACTCAGCTAGCTCAGATTTAGAACAATATATAAAGTGACCAGGTCTTATTTCAACCCATTCAGGACTTTCAGTAGAATAGTCATGCATATCAGGGTCATACTTTATACGAACTCTATCCTTTTCATAATCTGGGTCTGGAAGAGGTATTGCTGATAATAATGACTTAGTATAAGGGTGTAGTGGATGTTCATATAACTCATCGGCAGTAGTTAATTCAACTAACTTACCTCTGTGCATAACACCTATCCTATCACTTATATACTTAACCATTGAAAGGTCATGGGCTATGAATAAATAAGTAAGACCATTTTCCTTTTGTAATTTTCTAAGAAGATTAACAACCTGCGCTTGTATAGAAACATCAAGTGCAGATATAGGTTCATCGGCAATTATA
>NZ_DATIRC010000009.1:0-3693 GCF_035470145.1 Romboutsia sp. | reverse complement strand
ATGGTTGATTTATAGTCATTTCTTTAATCTCTTTCTTACTATTTTTTTCATCTTGTGTTCCTGAATTCATAAACGAACTGTCTATATTAAGTATTAATTTTGATAATGCGTCATCATCATTTATTTGCCATTGACCATCTTTTTTTGTTAATGATATATCTTCTGTTCTATCTGTATAATTAATATCTTCTAGATATTTTAATAAGATGCTATTATATAGCTTCTCTGATTCCTCTTCTGTTGGTTGATTTCCTGAAAATGCTTGTGAAAAGGCCATTGTAACTGCCTCTTGCATGTATTTTGCTACTACTGTAGCCATATCTGGCCCATTAACTTTTACATTTACAGTTGCAGAATCACCATCTATTTTTTCAGAGTTTATAGTGTATGTTAATTTTTTCATCGAATCCATTAACTTTTTAGATGCTTCGTCTGAAAAATCTTCTTTGTTCTCTGATTCATTCAAATTTTCATTTAATAATTTGGAAAAATCGCCATTTTCACCTTTTTTTACTTCTTCAAAATAAATTTTAACTGTATCCGATGGAGATTGAGTACTACATCCAGATACTCCAACTACTAATGTTAAAAGTAGCATAATTGAGACTATTTTTTTAAATCTTTTCATTGTTATTATCCCCCTTTAATTCCTCTATCATTAAATATATTACCATATAATGGTCTGACCTGTAAAAGTTATTTTATCGTAATATGAGTATATTTTATAGAGTTTGCATAGGTGCTTTCAAAGATAAATCTAATGCAGTAAAACTTAAAAATGAAGCTATATCTAAAGGCTTTAAGGATACCTACATAGCAATAAACTAATAAAATCCAAGTGTGGTCTCCTTCACTCTTGGCCTTTTGCATATAAACCTGTAAATTACTAACCAACTAATATTTCGTTTCGTAGATGCGATACATGGTGAAATTCTCACAAACTATGTTTCTAAATTCATAACATTTAATAGGCAAAAAACTTTATATTAAAAATAGCACCAGTAGTTATGGGCTCAGCTCATATCTGCGGCGAATACTAATGATTTTAATATAAATAAAATATATCATTTTGTACTTGTCCCAATATGATATATTTGCCTAAGCTATAACACTGATTGATGTACTGAATTAACGCTCCTAAATAACCGAATCATTATTTTAAAGTTATGACACTGCTATTATGTACATAAAAACATTAATACAATTTTTTGGACCCCGTTTTAGACTTGGATTTATATAAAATATTAATCTAAAAAACATAAATGGTATTGATACTAGGGTAGCTAAAGTTAAATTTGAAGGTTCTTTTATTTTGTTCCATTCCTCCGTTAATAAAAAATAGAATAGAATTTAATGTAATTATTTTCCAGTTACTTTTCCATCAATATCTAATAAAATAAATTGATTAAGTTATTTATGGAGGAAGGCAATGAAAAATAATTCTAAAGATTTATCCTTAGGTGTAGAACGTACTATTGACGACTTAGGTAGACTTGTTTTGCCAAAGGAGATGAGAGATAAGTTAAATTTTCAAAAGAATCAAGTAGTCAATATTAAATTATTTAAAAACTATATACAAGTTGAAAAAAGTATAAGTAATTGTAGTTTTTGTGATAGTCAAGAAGATACTATTTCATTTAAAAATTCTCCTCTGTGTAGAAAATGTTTAAATGAAATAATTGAAAAGTTTAATAAGTAAACTAAAAAACAACAAAAAAGAGAAATGTTTTTTAGTTTTAACTACTTACCGTAAAATAAAATAAGACCATGTTTTTCTAATATTATTAAAACATGGTCTATAATTCTCATTATTGTAAGAATGTGTAACTATCAAGATTATAGATTATTCTCCTTTTTCATTACATTGCTTTTGGCTTTAATATAATCTTTCGCTGTAATAGCTCCAGCCATAACAATTGAAACTACCGTAAAATTCAAAAATATATCTCTGTATGCATTTGGGTGTAACTCTTCCCAAAACCCAGTTATCCATACATAAGCAAATACAATTGACATGGAAATACTGTATGGAATTAAATATGATAAAATTTTACTTCTATGTTTTATCTTGTCGAAAAGGGTAATTGTTATAATAGCGATTAGTACAACTACACCTCTATTTATAATATGAGAGTTGGTATCTGTTACTTGCCCCATACACAACTGCAATATACTACTTACTAATGTAGTTATTGTAAAAATCACACAAAATATACTGACGATTTTTTAATTGTTTCCATTATTTCATTTTTCCTCCTCATATATTATCCAAATAATGTTTGCTTCACATTTTAATACAATTCCGACGTAAATTATTGAGTATATTCTATCATAATGTACCGTCTATACGTATAATCTTTTTACAGTATTAATACTGTTAAGTTATGACACTTTCACTTTGTACATAAAAACACTAATGTAATTTCTTGAACACCTTATATTAAATTAACTACTGTTATTGAAGTTTAATTTATCTATCAAAAGTGTCTATGATAAGATATGCTTTTATGAACACTAAAAACAGAGTAATAATTTTAGATTACTACTCTGTTAGTTTACAATATCTCAAGATTGTTCATTAGTATTATTATATAATGTATATCCACTAAGTAAAGTTCCTAATCCACCTAATAATGAAGTAACTACGCCACAAGCCCTCAGAGACTCTATATAAGATTTAATAATTAGTTGATACTCTGCTGTATCCATTCCTCCATTTTCTATTAATATATCTAATGCAATACTTCGTCCTATTGATACTGACGAAAGTGTTAATATTAAGCCTATTATAAAAATAATAGCCATGACTACTAAATACCTCTTTGCAATTTCATACTTCATATAATCCCCCCATTTTTTGTTCAGACTATCTATCAATTGTTAATTTAATTATATCAGAATTTAAGATTTAGCACTGTACACTAAAACAGATGTTTAATTGAACACAAAAGGTAGTAATTAATGGCTACCTTTTGTGTTCATAATTTAATAATGTTGTAAAGTTAATAAAATCAAATTTATATATTACTCATTAGCAGGCAAGATATAATCAGATTCGTTTAATTTATTTACTTTAATCATATAAGAGCAATGCTTATTAGCTGTTTTAAAACCTGATTTTTTGTAAAACTCTTCTTTATCAGGTGTTGCTAAATAAACAGTTCTTACTTGCATTTCCTTCATATTTAACAACTTTTCTATCATATGCTTTCCTATAGATTTCCCTCTGTAATTAGGATGTACTAAAACATCTATTATTGTAGCCCACCTAACTTCATCACTTAACCCTCTAGCCATTGCTATTAAATTATCACTATTCCAATAAGTTATAATGCATGATGATTTCTTTATTATTTTTTCCCAATCATCATATTTATTTGTTACTTTCCAAGTTGCATAATTACAATAAAACTCTTTTACTTTAGATATACTAATATCCTTTGAATCACAGTATGTAATCAACTCAATTCCTCCTTTTTTTACATTTGTAATTAAAGTCTAATTTAATAACAAATTATATATACTGATGCGATTTGATAGTTTTGTTGGATGAAGTAATTTTTATATAAAAAATAATTCATACTATAGACTTTCGTTCAAAATAATGGTACATTGTATACATAGACAACAATAAATGACACGATAATCAAAAAGCAGACAATAGGCACGGACATAATGATTAGACATTTAAGA
>NZ_DATIRC010000008.1:0-5776 GCF_035470145.1 Romboutsia sp. | reverse complement strand
GGATGAAAATAATTTTAGATATTACTCGTTAAAGCAATTTGATACTTTAGATATATTACTTAGCTTAAGAGATATTGGATTATCCCTTGAGGATATTAAAGATTATTTAGACAATAGAACACCTAAAGATGCTATTGATATACTTGAAAAAGAAAATGATTTGGTTAAAAAACAAATTCAACATTTACAGAATATCAGCAAGAAAATGGAAAATAAGATAGATATAATAAAAAAAGGTATACAGTATAAAAATAACTTAGAACCGTATATAAAAGAATGTGAAGAAGAGTTTATTATTAAATCTGAGGAATTAGAAAGCGATGACTTTAAAGTTATAATGATGGGTATAATAAATTTTATAAGTTTTTGTAAGGATAAACAAATTTTTGATAATGGATATCCAATTAGCGCGATAGTAAACAAAGAAAGTATAAAAAGTAACAATTTTACAAACTTAAATACTTTATATATTAAAGTAGATTCTAAGATAAATGATAAATATTTGCATGTAAAACCAAAAGGAACTTATGCTTTTATAAATCATATTGGAAGCTATGAATCATCACATAAGTCTTATAGTAAATTGCTTAACTTTATACATGAAAATAACTATGAAATAATAGGGAATTCTTATGAAGATGGTTTTTTAGATGCTTTTACTTGTAAATTTGATGATGATTATATAACTCAAATATCTATTGCAGTAGAAAAATCATGTAAGCTTTTAATTTCAAAATGTAAGTAGTATTATAATAATAGGAAATTTAAAATATAAAATATTTAAATAGGTGATAAAATGGAAAATTATAATTATATAAAGTTACAAGAACTTCAAAAATGGAAATCTAAAATGAGAAAAAAACCATCTATACTTAACAAAGTTTCAAAGGGTACCCAAAATAAATTTAATTCTATGCTACCTGATAATTATCATAATATTATTACTTCAGCTATAAAAAATATGACGCAGGTTGTTTTATTTGGCTCTAAATATACTACTAAAAAACCTTTACTAAACCTTTCTTTAGAAGAAAGAGATACTTTAGCTTATCAAAAAATAAAATTCTACAAAAATACTGCTATGTTAGAAGGGGCTGGTACTGGTGCAGGGGGTATATTGATAGGACTTACTGATTTACCTCTTTTGCTTAGTATAAAAATAAAGCTTCTTTATGAGCTTGCTAGTATTTATGGGTTTGATGTTAGTGATTATAGAGAGAGGATATATATATTAAGTATTTTCCAACTTGCTTTTTCAAGCCAAGATCATGTTAATAAGATTTTTGATAAAATGGAAATTTGGAATGAGTATAAGGCTACTTTGTCTAGTGATATAAATGATTTCAATTGGAGAAGTTTCCAGCAGGAATATAGAGATTATATTGATTTAGCTAAGCTACTTCAGTTAGTTCCTGGAATAGGTGCTTTTGTTGGAGCTTATGTTAATAATAAATTAGTTTATAAACTTGGCGAATATGCTGTGTATTCTTATCATATGAGGATATTAAATGATGATATAAAAACATCCCTGTAATCTAACTGGTTACAAGGATGTTTTTATATTACCTTATATTTTGTCCATGACACCATCTTCCACAAAATTCGGCCTTTTTGCTGCACATTACGCTTTGAGATCCACAATCCGGACAAGATGATTTATCTTGTTCATAATTGATATGATACATTGTTCCACAATCCATGCATTTAAACTTACAATGATTTGTAGTGTAATGTCCTCCACTGATATTAATTGCCTTTCCTTCTGTTAAGGCCATAGCAACCTTTTTTCTTGCCCCATCAATTATGTTTTGAAAGGTTTGTCTTGATACCTTCATTCTCTTTGCACATTCTTCTTGATTTAGTTCTTCTATATCTTTAAGCCTCATTGCTTCAAGTTCTTCTACCTTTAAAACTATTTCTTCAAGTTCACATTTAGATTTTCCTATTGGTACAAAATAATTATTTTCTGGAAAGAACTCTACTCTTCTAAATTTAGTTGGTCTTGGCATTTTTATTCTCCCTACATTTATTACATAATCCAATTAACATTATATCTGCATCAAATACTGTTAAATCATTTTCTTTCTCTGTCTTACTATTCAATTTTAAATAATCTAAAATTAAAGACTTACTATCTATATCTATTATACTATTACATTTACTACATTTAAAGTGTATATGCAGGGGTTTTCCACTAAATATTTTCATTTCATAATAATTTATTCCATTTACATTGATTTCTTTTACAATATTTAATTCTTTAAAACTCTTTAAACTTCTGTAAACAGTGGCAAGACCAACAGAGTCCACTTTTACAATTTTATATATTTCTTCAGCACTTAAATGAATATGAGATTTAATCAATATTTTTAATATACTTTGCTTTTGCTTTGTAAATTTATGACCACTTTTCTCAATTATTTTCTTAAAATGCATCAAATCTTTATCCATTTAATTCTCCTTAATATTAATGACCACAGTTTCCTTCATGTTGATGTTCTCTACAAACACTTCCTGTTGATTTTAATTGCCCTTTTAAATATGCCTCTATTAAATCATCACATAAACCACTTGCTCCAACAACTACTTCTATTTCTCTTTCTTTAAATAATTGTTGTGCTGTTTCTCCCATTCCACCAGCAATAACAACATTTGCACCTAAATCCTTTAAAAATACTGGTAAAAATCCTGGTCTATGTCCTGGACTTTCTACAAAGGTTTTGTTTAATACTTTACCTTCTTCAACTTCATAAACAGTAAATCCTTCACAATGTCCAAAATGTCCACTTACTTGCTTTCCTTCACTTGAAACTACTATTTTCATTTTAAATTCCTCCTAAAATATTAATTATTTTATCCTTCTTTATAAATTTATATTACTTTGCTCATTTTAATCTAAAAAATAAAGTCTTTTACATTAGTCCATATATCTTCAATTGCTTTGTTTGCTATACTTTCTTTATAATGAGTTATTGGTTTTAATTCATTTATAGACTTCCTAACAGTATCATCATAAGGAATTTTTCCAACAAATTTTAGTCCTCGTTCATTTACAAATCTTTGTATTTCTAAACTCATTTCTTCATTTATATCATATTTATTTATACAAACCATTGTAAATATACCAAAGTACTGGCATAAAGAAACCACTCTCATTAAATCTTCAAGTCCTGATTTAGTTGGTTCTGTTACAATTAAAACTGCATCACTGCCAGTTATTGAAGATATTACTGGACATCCTATTCCAGGTGATCCATCTATTATGATTAATCTTTCATCTTTGTTAAACTTCTTACCATTCTTACGTAAGTGTGTTATAAGCTTTCCTGAACCATCACTTCCAATTTCCATTTGCGCTCTAGAAATAATTCCTTTATCTAGCTCTGTAATAAATGTATCTGCGATTTTTTCATCTTCTAAAATTATAGCGTTTTTAGGACAAACTAAAGTACAAGCGCCACAACCTTCACATAAGAAAGGATTTATCTTTAAATTTTCTATAGCATTAAATCTACAGACATCTTCACATTTACCACATTTTATGCAAAGTTCTTCATTCATTATAGCCTTTTTACTACCTATAAAACCTTTACTTTCAATATCTTTTCCATTATAAAAAAGATAAAAGTTAGGTGCATCTACATCACAATCAATTCTAACTACATCTTGAGCAAGTTCTGATAGTGCTGTTGCAATGGTAGTTTTTCCTGTTCCACCTTTACCACTTAAAACTACTAACTCCATTGTAGCACCTCCTTTGTCCTTGCACATAATTCATCAAATATATGCTTGTGATCTAAATTATTATATAAAATATCTCCCTTTGAATAACCTATGGCTATGTCTTTACTGTAAGGTATTGTACCTATTATATTGATATTTTTTTCTTTACAATATTTCTTTACAAGGTTATATTTGCCATCATCTTTATTAATGATTATCCCAAAAGGTATATTAAACATTTTAACTAGTTCTAAAGCCATTTTCATATCATGAAGTCCGAATTCCGTAGGTTCTGTAACAAGTATTGCTCCATTTGCATATTTCAAAGCATTTACTACATTACAAGATGTTCCTGGTGGACAATCAATTAAGTTATTATCTTTTGATAATTCTTGAAGCAACTCTTTTATTATAGGCACTGCCATAGGTTCACTTATATTTAAAACTCCTCTGCTACAATTTATATCTCCTAATAATCCTTTTTCAATCTTACCTGTTTCTCTTTTTCTATAATTTATTGCCTCAGATTTACAGATAATTTCACAAGCGCCACAGCTATGGCATAGTTTTTCAAAAAGTAATATATTATCTTTAACTTTAGCAAGAGCATTAAATTGACAAACCTGTGCACATTCTCCACAAGAAGTACATTTACTATCATCTATAAATGGATATTCCACTAAAACATCTTTTGTTTCTTTTATATCTGGTTTTAAAAATAAAAATCCATTTGGCTCTTCTACATCACAATCAATGTAATTTGCTTTTAGTGCTAATGCCAGATTTGTGGAAACTGTTGTTTTACCTGTTCCTCCTTTTCCACTTAATACTGCAATATTCAAATTTTATTCCTCCTTTGGCTTAATGCCCCATTCCATTATGTGCTGGGCCTGCAAGAGTTATCTCTTCTAGTTCATTGTTTTTGAATTTTTCTAACACCGATTGTATAGAAATATTTTCACATCTATATGACTTGATTTCTGCTTTTTCAATAATTTTAAAAGCGTTAGGTCCAAGATTTCCTGTAATTACTACATCTACATTTTCATCAATTAATTGTTGTGCTGCTGCTATACCTGCTCCACCGCTACATGTTAACCCTTTATTCTCAATAACTATAACCTCTTTGCTTTCACTATCATGAATTTGAAAATATTCACATCTTCCAAATCTTGAATCTAATAAACTATCTATATTTTTTCCTGCTGTTGAAATTGCAACCTTCATTTATTTTTCCTCCTTTAATGCATTTAACATATTTGTAACTATTGGACTAAATAATGTGTCTAAGCTTTCCTTTTCATTTTCATAACCATAATTTGATAAATTACAAATAGTACTTGTCATTGGTAATTCACCCAGAAGGTTTAAATTACTTGACTTTAAGAACTCTTCTACATTGTCTCCATTAAATAACCTTATCTTCTTATCGCAATCTGGACAAAGTATGTAACTCATATTTTCAATAATACCTAAAGTTTTAATGCCCATTTTTTTGGTCATATTTATAGCTTTAGAAACAATCATCGAAACTAAATCTTGAGGTACAGATACCATCACAATTCCACTAATAGGAATAGACTGCATTACAGTTAATGCCACATCCCCTGTTCCTGGAGGCATATCAATTATTAAATAGTCTAACTCTTCCCAAAGTACATCAGTCCAAAATTGCTTAACTGCATTTGAAATCATTGCACCTCTCCATATTACAGGTTCATTTTCATCTTTAATTAAGAAATTTAATGACATAACTTTTATTTTATCTTCTGTTTCTACAGGAAATATAAATTGCTCAGTAGAATCTGCTTTTTTGTCTTTTAGTCCAAGTAATCTTGGCACACTAGGCCCTGTTATATCAGCATCTAATATTCCTACCTTGTAACCAGATTGACTCAATTGTTTAGCAATCATCACTGATATAGTAGATTTTCCTACTCCACCTTTACCACTCATAACCCCTATGACATTTTTAATATTATTCATTGGGTTATTTTCTATCATACATTGTTGCTTATCTTTAGTGCATCCATCACTTGATGGACATGAGTTA
>NZ_DATIRC010000007.1:0-2617 GCF_035470145.1 Romboutsia sp. | reverse complement strand
ATTTCGGTAGACCAACTAATACTACCATCTATCATCTTTTTCATGAAAAACAACCTATCATAAACAAATATTATCAAGATAATACGCTTTTATTAAGACAGGAGTACTTTGAATCTGAAAATTTACAAACTACCTTAGACTATCTGAAAAAGCAAAATGATTACATGTAATTTAATAAACTTTAAATTATAAGTATAAATTTATATTATTAAGACTATGGCTGATAAGCTATAGCTAGAACGTAGATAAAGTCTACGTTCTTTTGTTTTTGTCAATACTCTTTACGAGATGATAAATATGTTAACTGTGAGAATAGAAAATGAATAACTTTTAAAATTTATACAAACTGCTTATGAAGAAAAAGAAGGTGCAAATACATAAAATCAACACTTCAGATTACAGCAGAAATATACTAAATAGAGATTTTACAGCAAAAAATTTTTATCAAAATGGCTTACAGACGTAACAGAATTTAAGCATGGAGATGTAAAAAAGCATATTTAAGTGCAATCCTAGACCTTGGAGATAGAAGCATTGTTTTATATGTAATTAATCATTCTAACAACAATGAACTAGTATTCAAAACTTTACACTAACCTAGAGGCACATCCTATATTTTATAGCTATAATAGATATTTTAATAAGGTATAAAATATCGTTTTTTATAACTTAATTATGTGAAATCTGAGTTAGATGGTAAATCACATTCCACAAATTTAAAACATTCCTCAAACGTGATATTTCCTTAAATTTTGGTAGATGCTTTAATTAAGGTATTGTGTTTAACTTTCCATGTATGTTCATTAGAATCCTTAGATCTAAACAAAATATGATTGAACTTAGATATGATAAATATTTTAAATTCTTTTTCAATACTATCTATAAGAAAGTATTGATCTTCTCCAAGAGTAATATCTCTAAATTTTACTTTTTCAAATACTTCGTTTCTAAAGCAAATAATTGGTCCACCTATCCAGTCTACATATCTATTTTCTTTTCCATTCTTTGATGTTGATGTTCTTAATTCATTAAACCCTTCAAAATAATAATTTGATTTAGATTTTCCCACTATATCACACTTCTCATTTTGAAACGCGTTAAAATTCCTAAGCTTTTTCCATCTCCTAATAAGTCTTGAAATACTAATGGTTCTCTAAGCGTTGATATTATAAGGATTTCTATTATTCCTGCTAGCATTAAGATTGATAATTGATATTATATCATTGGCTTGTTGTAACTGGTAGGATTTGCTTTGATATTAATTTAGTTAAAGGGTATAATCTAGTTCCTAAACCTCTGGCTAGTATTATTACTTTCATAAGATGCCCTCATTAAATTGTACAAACTTACTTTGATTTAAATAGATAACTGTAATAAATGTATTGTTGATTTTGTTTCGGTAATTCTATATATAGTCTAAGTACCTTGCTACAAATGACTCACCATTCAAGCAAGGTGTAATTATGCTAACTTTTTTCCATTTGAGAAATGTACCTCCTAATATGCTTTTAAATTTCTTAATAATCTTGTAATACATGATAAAAACTGACTCAAATTAATTTATCGAGTCAGCCTTCTTATTAATTAATTCTAAAATTTATATAATTTTCCATATTATAATAGTGACAATTTTGATTAATAATACTACATCTTTGTAAATAATATTTTTCATTTTCTTGCCATGTATGACTTGATAAATCATCCCTTCTAACTACTGCATGATTAAATCTATTTGTAGAAAATATTTTAAATCCTTTTGCCATTGCTCCTTGTAAAAAATCAGCTATTTCGGATACATTCAATCTATCATTAAACCTTACTGCTTCATATACCTCTCTTTTAAAAATCATTGCTGACCCTGCAATAAGGTTTGTATACATATACTCTTTATTAGGATATCTTAAAGCTAATTTATTTGTATCTTTAAAGTATGCATAAAATGTATTTTTGCCTATTATTGATGCTTCTGTATAATCAAAGTATATCAATTCATCTTCTAAATAATACTTAGTATAAATATCGTCATCATCCATTTTACACATATAGTCATATTTAGCTCTATCAAGGGCATAATTCAAGCAACTGCCTAAAGGTGTTTTATTTGGTAATTTAAATATTCTTATATCTTCATTTGGATATTCTTTAGCTTTTTTCTCCCACTCATCTAATGTCATATTATCATTATTTAATATAATTATAAGTTCCTTATATGGATATGTTTGCTTTACAAAATTTACAAAAACCATATCCATATTCTTAGGCCTATTTGTACTAACTACTACACTTACTTTTTTAGTATCACCTTCTTTTATATTTAATCCTATTATATTACCTATATATTTTAATCTATCTGAATATTTATTTTGATCAATAACTTTCCTTATTCCTAATGCACCTAACTTATTTCTATAAAGTTCATCATTTATTACCTTTTCTAGGAATAGTTCAGCTTCTTTTTGGTTGTCTACAAACTTTACAACATCTGAGAATAACTTTTCAACTCCTTTTGAATAATTACTCATAATACAAGTTCCACATGCTAGACAATCAAATACTCTTCTTGAAAACATCGTGTTGCTATCTGTTATTGTATTAAGATTTATAGCTACATTATATT
>NZ_DATIRC010000006.1:0-2527 GCF_035470145.1 Romboutsia sp. | reverse complement strand
TTTATGAAGATAATGGTAATAGGTAGCGGTACTATGGGAAGTGGTATTGCACAGGCGCTTATATGCAGTGGACATGAAGTAATACTTAGAGGCACAAGTGATGAAAACCTAGAAAAAGGAGTTATATCAATAAGTAAAAGTCTAGAAAAAATGGTAGCAAAAGGAAAAGTAAAAGAGCAAGAAAAAAATGAAACATTAAAAAGACTTTCTGCAACGATAGATTTAAAAGAAGCAATGGATTGCGATTTAGTAATAGAAGCAATCGTTGAAAATATAGATATTAAAAAGAAATTATTTAAAGAATTAGACCAAATATGTAAAAAACAAACAATATTAGCTACAAATACATCTTCTTTATCAATAACAGACATATCTTTAAGCACAAATAGACCAGATCAGGTAATCGGAATGCATTTTTTCAACCCAGCACCAGTTATGAAATTAATAGAAGTAATTGATGGGATGCTAACATCAAAAGAAACTCATGATACAATTTTCAATTTAGTAACAGATCTTAATAAAACTCCAGTAAGTGTTAATGAAGCACCTGGATTTATAGTTAATAGAATATTAGTTCCTATGATAAATGAAGCTGTAGGAATACTTGCAGAAAATATTGCAAGTGTAGAAGACATAGATAATGCAATGAAGTTAGGTGCTAATCATCCAATAGGACCACTAGCATTAGGAGATCTTATAGGACTAGATGTTTGCTTAAATATAATGGAAGTACTTTATAGTGAATTTGGAGATTCAAAATATAGACCACATCCATTACTTAGAAAAATGGTTAGAGGTGGACTTTTAGGTAGAAAAACTAAAAAAGGATTCTATGATTATAAATAATTAATCAGTTACTTAAATATAAAGTTTATTAAGGAGGGAGATATTTATGGATAAATATGAATTATTAAAACAAATGTATAGAGAGTTTACTATAAATGAAGTGGCTCCTATTGCTCATGAAATAGATGAAGAAGAAAAATTCCCATATGAAACTGTTGATAAGATGGCGGAGTGTGGTATGCTTGGGATTCCTTTCCCTAAGGAGTATGGTGGAGAAGGTGGAGATTATCTAGGTTATACATTAGCAGTTGAAGAACTTTCTAAAGCATGTGGTACTACTGGTGTAATAGTATCTGCTCATACCTCACTAGGAGCAGCTCCTATATATGAATTTGGTACTAAGGAGCAAAAAGAAAAGTACTTAGTTCCACTTGCAAAAGGTGAAAAATTAGGTGCTTTTGGTTTAACTGAACCTAATGCAGGAACAGATGCATCAGCACAACAAACTACAGCTGTTTTAGAAGATGATTATTACATATTAAATGGAAGTAAAATATTTATAACTAATGCAGGTCCTGCTGATATTTATGTAGTTATGGCTATGACTGATAAATCTAAGGGGACTCGTGGAATATCAGCTTTCATAGTTGAAAAAGATACACCTGGATTTAGTATAGGTAAAAAAGAAAAGAAATTGGGTATAAGAGGTTCTGCAACATGTGAACTTATATTTGAAAATTGCAAGATACCTAAAGAAAACTTACTTGGTAAAGTAGGTCAAGGATTTAAGATAGCTATGAAAACTTTAGATGGTGGACGTATAGGTATAGCTGCACAAGCACTAGGTATAGCACAAGGAGCGCTAGATTCTACTGTTAGCTATGTTAAGGAAAGAAAACAATTTGGAAGAAGTTTATCAGCTTTTCAAAATACTCAATTTGAACTTGCAAATATGAGAACAAAAGTAGAAGCAGCAAGACTTTTAGTATATAAAGCAGCAACTAAAAAAGATGAAGGTAAGCCTTTCTCTGTAGAAGCAGCTATGGCAAAGCTTTATGCATCAGAAGTTGCTATGGAAGTTACTACTAAAGCTGTTCAACTTCATGGTGGATACGGATACACTCGTGAATATGATGTTGAAAGAATGATGAGAGATGCAAAGATAACTGAAATATATGAAGGAACATCAGAAGTACAAAGAATGGTTATAAGTGCAGATTTACTTAAATAGTTTGAGGGGAGGAGATAAGGTATGAATATTTTAGTTTGTATAAAACAAGTTCCAGATACTACAGAGGTTAAGTTAGACCCTAAAACTGGTACTTTAATAAGAGATGGTGTGCCAAGTATTATAAATCCAGATGATAAGGCAGGATTAGAGGAAGCTTTAAATTTAAAAGATAAATTAGATGCAAAGGTTACTGTTTTAACTATGGGACCACCTCAAGCTAAAAATGCTTTAAGAGAAGCTTTAGCTATGGGTGCGGATAAAGCAATACTTCTTACAGATAGAGCTTTTGCAGGGGCTGATACTTTAGCTACTTCTTCTACTATTGCAGGGGCTATTAAAAAATTAGACTATGATTTAATAATAGCAGGAAGACAGGCAATAGATGGTGATACTGCACAAGTTGGTCCTCAAATAGCAAATCACCTTGATATACCTTCTATAACTTATGTTGAAAAATTAGAAGTAAAAGATGATTGTGTGATTGTAAATAGAGCTTTTGAAGATGGTTAT
>NZ_DATIRC010000005.1:0-6427 GCF_035470145.1 Romboutsia sp. | reverse complement strand
AAAAAGAAAAAGTTCTTGAAATGACTATAGAAGAATTAGATTTATCAGTTAGATCATACAACTGTTTAAAGAGAGCGGGAATAAATACAGTTGAAGAATTAGCTAATAAATCAGAAGATGATATGATGAAGGTTAGAAACCTTGGTAAAAAATCACTTGAAGAAGTTATTCAAAAACTTGAAGAATTAGGTTTAGGACTTAAACCTAGCGAAGAATAAGCGAGCAAAGGAGGGATTGGCGTGGCTAATTACCGTAAATTAGGACGTGTGACATCACACAGAAACCTTATGTTAAGAAACTTAGTAACTGACTTACTAAGAAATGGAAGAATAGAAACTACAGTAACTAGAGCAAAAGAAACTAAAAGAATGGCAGAAAAGATGATAACTCTTGGTAAAAGAGGAGATCTTCATGCTAGAAGACAAGTTATGGCTTATGTTATAGATGAAACTGTAGTAAACAACTTATTCACTGAAATAGCTCCGAAATATGCTGAGAGAAATGGTGGATATACTAGAATAATCAAAAAAGGACCAAGAAAAGGCGACGCTGCTGAAATGGCTTTTATAGAATTAGTATAGTAAAAAAAGGATTGAGCTTTATAGCTTAATCCTTTTTTGCGTTTGTATAAAAAAATAATTTAAATAAAGATAAATACAATTATAAGAAAAAATTATTCATGTATTACTAACTATCGTTTAAATTAGATGTTGTATTGATTTTTACTAACTATAATATCTAGAAGTAGATTATATATCAATGTGATAATGTATAGAAATTATATGTAAATTTGTATTTAATCCAATTATGATTTTTATATTAAATTATGGTATAATACTATTTAAAATGATTTTTCAAAGCGAATAAAATTTTATTAAGCTTGTATTCTTAAAATTTTATTTATATTACTGTTGTGTTGAAGTTTAATGGTAAAAATATATAAATTTAAAACGATAGATTTTTATATTAAGATAACATTATAATATGTAAAAATACCAATAAATTTCATTGAAAATTTATAAAGTATATATAAATTAATTAGTAACATAAATAAATTTAATTTTAAGATGGAATAGATGCATTTTTATACTACTTATGTGAAGGAGTAAATTAATGGATAATATAATAAAGGTTAATGATGTATCATTTGAGTATGTTACAGATGAAAGTACACTTAAAGCCATAGACAAATTTAGCTTAGAGGTAAAAAAAGGTGAATTTGTGGCAATAATAGGACATAACGGTTCTGGTAAGTCAACTTTATCTAAAAACCTAAATGCTATTTTGGTTCCAAGTGAAGGAAATATACTTATAGATGGGCTAGATACAAGAGAAGAAAATAAATTATGGGATATAAGACAAACAGCAGGGATGGTATTTCAAAATCCAGACAATCAAATTGTTGCAACTGTAGTAGAAGAGGATGTAGCATTTGGACCTGAAAATTTAGGAGTGGAACCTAAAGAAATAAAAAACAGAGTAGAAGAGTCTCTTAAAAGTGTAGGCATGTATGAATTAAGAGATAGACAACCCCACCTATTATCGGGAGGTCAGAAACAAAGAGTAGCTATTGCGGGCATAATAGCCATGAAACCTAAATGCATTATATTTGATGAAGCAACTGCCATGTTAGATCCATCAGGAAGAAAAGAAGTAATGAAGACTATAAAAAGGCTCAATAAAGAAGAAAATATAACAACATTACACATAACTCACTTTATGGAAGAAGCAGTTGAAGCAGATAGAGTTATAGTTATGGAAAAGGGTAAAAAATTGATAGAAGGTACTCCAAGAGAAGTGTTTAGTAATATAGAAATGCTAAGAGCAATAGGTTTAGATGTACCTTATATGACAGAATTATCTAGTTTATTGAGAGAAGATGGATTAGATATAAGTAGTGATATATTAACTGTGGATGAGATGGTGATGGAATTATGTCAATTGTAGTAAAAAAATTAACTCATATATATAATGAAGGAATGCCTTTTTGTAGTAAAGCACTAGATGAAATTACTTTTGAAATAAAAGACAGAGATTTTGTAGGATTGATAGGACATACAGGATCAGGGAAATCAACATTAATACAACACTTGAATGGTATATTAAAACCATCTTCAGGTGAAATATTCATAAATGATTTCAATATAACAGACCCTAAGTTAAACTTAACAGAAATTAGAAAAAGAGTGGGTGTTGTATTCCAATATCCTGAGTACCAACTATTTGAAGAAACAATTGAAAAAGATATAGCTTTTGGACCTTCTAATTTAGGTTTACAGCCTGATGAAATACATGACAGAGTAAAAATATCTATGGAGGCTGTGGGATTAAATTATGAGGAATTTAAAGATAAATCTCCATTTGAGTTATCAGGTGGTCAAAAGCGAAGAGTAGCTATTGCTGGGGTGATAGCAATGAAGCCAGAAGTCTTAATATTAGACGAACCCACTGCAGGTTTAGATCCTGGAGGGAGAGATGAAATATTTGAACTTATAAAAAATCTCCATAAAGAAAATAATATGACAATAATATTATCATCACATAGTATGGATGACATGGCTAAATTAGCAAAAACTATAATTGTAATGAATCAAGGCAAAATAGAGTTTATGGGGTCTCCAAGAGAAGTGTTTAATTCTAATACTGATAGATTGAAAGAAATAGGACTAGACATACCTCAAGTGTTAGAGTTAGCCATAAAACTAAGACAACAAGGATTTGATATAAGAGAAGATATATTAACAATAGAAGAGGTTAAAGAAGAAATATTAAAAGTTATGAGAGGAAGAAGAAAATGTTAAAAGATATAACTATAGGACAATATTATCCATCTAATTCTGTTATTCATAAATTAGATTCGAGGATAAAACTTATAGCTACTTTTGTATTTATGATGTCTTTATTCATAATAAATAAATTTTGGCCATACGCTATAGTTTTATCATCTCTAGTATTTGTTGTGAAATTATCAAGTATACCTATGAAATACATCTTAAAAGGTATTAAACCTCTTAGATGGATTATATTATTTACATTTGTTATAAATATATTCTTCCTTCCTGGAGATGTGATTTGGTCAATTGGGTTTATGACGATTACAAGGCAAGGTATAGAACAAGCTATATTTATGGCAGCGAGACTAGTATTATTAGTTGTAGGTACGTCGATATTAACTCTAACAACATCTCCAATAGAGCTTACAGATGGTATAGAAAGACTTTTAAACCCATTTAGGAAGATAGGTTTACCTGTACACGAATTGGCTATGATGATGACTATAGCTTTAAGGTTTATACCAACATTATTAGATGAAACAGATAAAATAATGAAGGCTCAAATGTCTAGAGGTGCTGATTTTGAAAGTAATAATATGGTAAATAGAGCTAAAAATTTAGTACCGTTATTAGTTCCATTATTTGTAAGTGCATTTAGAAGAGCTGATGAGCTTGCTATGGCTATGGAAGCTAGATGTTATAGAGGTGGATATAATAGAACGAAGATGAAAGAAGCTGTTATAACGAAATTTGATTATATAGCGAGTGGAATACAGGTTATATATTTGGTTATAATTATAGCTACTAGGTTTATGTAAAGAGGTATGCTATGAAAAACTTAAAAGTTACGATACAATACAATGGTGCAAACTATTGTGGTTGGCAAAAACAACCGGATTCTTTGGGTATACAAGGTACTATAGAAAAGGCTATTTATGAGATAACTAAAGAAGAGGTGAAGCTTGTAGGTTCAGGAAGAACTGATGCAGGAGTGCATGCATTAGGTCAGGTAGCTAATTTCAAATTAGAATCTAGCATACCTGCAGAGAAAATACCAAATGCATTAAATGCTAAGTTGCCTAAAGATATATCTATAATTGCCTGTACTGAGGTGGATGATGAATTTCATTCTAGATATAGTGCTAAAGGGAAAAGATATAGATACTTAATATATAATAGTATGTATAGGAGTCCTATATATAAGGATACATCATATCATGTTAGATATGATCTTGATTTTGAAAAAATGTGTCAAGAAGCTAAATTTTTAATAGGACAATATGATTTTAAAGGATTTATGAGCTCTGGATCATCTGTAACTGACACTGTAAGAACTATATATGACATTACTTTAGAAAAGCAAGAAGATTTAATTATTTTAGAAGTAGAAGGTAATGGATTTTTATATAATATGGTAAGGATAATTGTAGGGACGTTAGTAGATATAGGCAGAGGAAGAATAAATGAAAGCTTAAAAGAGATAATTAACTCAAAGAATAGAGGAAAGTGCGGTCATACTGCACCAGCTCATGGATTATTTCTTAAAAAAGTTGATTATTAGCTTGACACACCAGGGGGCATGTATTAAAATGAATTAGAGTGTGTTAATAAGTCCACTTGCCCCGGACTTGACATAAACGGTAAAATTTTTATATGAAAATAAGTTAAGGAGGGACAACTATGAAAAGTTATATAGCTAAGCCAGCTGATGTACAAAGAAAATGGTACATCGTTGATGCTGAAGGAAAAACATTAGGTCGTTTATCAACTGAAATAGCGACAATATTAAGAGGTAAGCACAAGGTTACTTTTACTCCTCATGTAGATGGTGGAGACTTCGTTGTTGTTGTAAATGCAGAGAAGGTAGTTTTAACAGGAAAGAAATTAGATCAAAAATTATACAGATACCACACTGGTTATGTAGGTGGATTAAAAGAAATAACTTACAGAGAAATGATGGCTAAGAAGCCTGAAGAAGTAGTATCTCATGCAGTAAGCGGTATGTTATGTAAAAACAAATTAAGAAGCAGAATGATGACTAGATTAAGAGTATTCGCAGGACCAAACCATGATCATGCAGCTCAAAATCCAGAAGTTTTAAACTTTAAATAATAATTACGGGTGAAAGGAGGAGTTATCATGGCTAACGTTCAATATTACGGAACTGGAAGAAGAAAAAGCTCTGTAGCTAGAGTTAGATTAGTTGCAGGTGAAGGAAATATAGTAGTAAATGGAAGATCAGTTGAAGAATTTTTCAACTATGAAACTTTAATAAGAGATGTTAAGCAACCATTAGTTTTAACTAACAATGAAACTAAGTACGATGTTATAGTAAAGGTTGAAGGTGGAGGATTCACTGGACAAGCTGGAGCTATAAGACACGGTATATCTAGAGCTTTATTAAAGGCTGATTTAGATTTAAGACCTGCTTTAAAGAAAGAAGGATTCTTAACTAGAGATGCTAGAATGAAGGAAAGAAAGAAATACGGATTAAAGGCAGCGAGAAGAGCTCCACAATTCTCAAAGAGATAATTTTTATATATCTGTACAAAGACTTTGGAATATTCCAAAGTCTTTTTTAATATAAATATACAGGGTGATATTGTGAGAAAGTACATAAAACATATAATTTTTAGTGTTATAGCATTATTATTAGTTATGGTGTCTATATTTGAGATTAAAAATGTATCCGAGGATGTAATGGAATATATGCCTGTAACAAATAAAACTATAGTTTTAGATGCAGGTCATGGGGGCATAGATCCAGGGGCTTTGACTAAGGACAAGGATACAACAGAAAAAGATGTAAACTTGGCTATTACCCTTAAAATAAGGGAACTTCTAGAAGCTAGTGGAGCGCTTGTCATATTAACAAGAGAAGATGACAGTAGTTTATATCAAGAGGCTAGCAATAAAACTATAAGACAAAAATATAATGAGAACTTAAAGAATAGAAAAAAAATAATAGAGGAATCTGATGCAGATATGTTTGTGTCAATACATCTAAACGCATTCGAGCAATCTAAATATTATGGGGCACAGACTTTTTATCCTGAAGGAAAAGAAGAATCTGTTCAGTTATCTAAGTACATACAAGAAGAACTTAAAAGAGTAATAGATAAAACAAATAATAGAGAAATTAAACCAAGAGATGATATATACTTATTAAAAGAAAATAAAATTCCGTCAGTACTAATAGAATGTGGTTTTTTATCTAATGAAAAAGAAGCTAAACTTTTAGTAAATGAAAAATATCAAGAAAAAATAGCGTGGTCTATATATGTAGGAATTCAAAAATATTTTAGCTCAAATATGAATTAAAATTAATAAAAAGAAGATAATAGGTTATATCAGTAGTATGTAAATTTAGCTGATATAACCTATTATTAATTAAAATATAAAAAATGACAAAAAAGTATTGACTTTAAAAAAAATAGGTGTTATTATTAATAAGTACTCAAGAGGAGTACGAAAGAACTTTGAAAATTAAACAGTAGGTTAATTTATAGAATTTGAAACAAACCAAACAAACAAAGCCAGATATATAACAGTATCTGAGCCCGTTAAACTTTTATTTGAGAGTTTGATCCTGGCTCAGGATGAACGCTGGCGGCGTGCCTAACACATGCAAGTCGAGCGATTCTCTTCGGAGA
>NZ_DATIRC010000004.1:0-2812 GCF_035470145.1 Romboutsia sp. | reverse complement strand
CCTTAAATTTCTGCATAAAAATAACACCATATAGGTGTCTACTGAATTACTCTACTATTAAATCTTGTCTATTGTTTGCTATTAATATTGCATCTACATCTGCTTTAAACTCAGGATATTTTGTTGTAACTGCTACATAATCTAAATAACCTTCCATTATTCTTCTTGCTAAATATGCTGCCATATTACATACCTCCCATTAATAAAAAGTCTATTACTTCTTGCATTTCTGTAACCTTTGTATTAAGTGCATCTTTTTCACTTCTTAAAGTTTCTAACTCACCAGTTATCGGTGCAAATACATTTGGACAATTACTCGCTAAAAAATCTAATGCTTGTGCTAAATTCATAAATATCACCATTCCTTTTTTAATTTATTTTTATACTTGTTGGTTTAAAACATTTAATCCTAAAACAAACGTTGCTAAATTTGTTTGATAAACTGTGTCTTCTAATATACTTATTTTTTCTTTAAGTGTATTTACTACATTCCCTATATAATTTGTACATTTTACTGTGCTACGAGGAGATAAAACACCACTTTCAAGTGTGTAGTTTGTTTCAGAATCGTAAGACGCTAAGTCTAAAGGGGTACATTCGTAGACTTGTTCTACTGCTAATGGATATACTAATGTTGTATTGTTGCTTGCTAACCAAGTCTTAAATGTCGCTAAATCAGTACACTTAGTCTTTAGTATTCTAAATAAGGCATAATTAGTATTTGAGTACATACCTTCTACATCTGTACTATAAATACTTGTAGTTACATTGAATTTATCACAGACCAACGTTGTATTTGAAGTAATAGACTTTATTCCCGATATAACAACTTGAAATACATTTGAATTTGTCAGCGCCAAAGTATCTCTAAAACTCCAACTCGCCTCGCTACTATCAAGCACAACCTCTCCACAACGTTTATGATAATAATACTTACCATCTGCATGTTTCTCTATTGTATCCCCAACAACTAAAGCACCATTACTCCAAATTCCTCTAAGTGTTGGCTTTTTCCAAGTATTATCTACTGTGTCAAGATATAAAATTTCTTTTTTATCTGTTTCTATTGATTTGTAACTTGTAGCTACCGTTCCCACCTCTAATTGAACATTATTAGTTAAACTAGCACCTAATAAACAAAACTTACAGTATACTGCATTACTAGGAAACGTTGTTCCATTTGTCACTATTTGTATAAATCTTTTATCTTTGTCATATACAGCTATTCTCGATATCGCATAATTTAAACTATTTGATAAATAAAATGCTTTTCCACCTATAACTCTTACATAGTTCTTATTAACAGTTCTATCCGTAATAACACCTATCGAACCATCTGTGTTTAATGTACCTAATTCTAATTCCCCATCAAATAAATTTCCACTACCGCAAACACTTGAAACTACTATTTCATTAACATCTTGACCGACACTTTTTAAGCCTTCAAAGTAACCATTAAGCATTGAATTTACTTCATCTGCTGAATAATTTGCCATACCTAAAGCAGTAAGGTCTAGTGCCATTACGTCTTTTACTTCCATAACTTTGTCTGTTGCAATAGTTGCATCGTCATAATATGCAATAGGTGTTACTCTAACATTTCCCACAAGCGTGCCTGTATCAACAATTCCATAAATTGTATACCAGGTATTTTGAACTGGTGGCGTTATTGCTAGTGAAGTAATCGAGCCACTCGTAGAACCTTGCACCAATAGCCTAAGTCTTGCACAAACATTATCTAATACTCTTGCTGTACATTTTACAAAAACTTTTTTTCCAACAGTTGCAGGAATTTCCGTAATTTGAAAAGCAGCAGAATAATTTGCTGCTCCACCTGTTCCAGTTGCAGTTAAAACATTATTACTAGCACTAATAGTTGCACCTGTTCCACTCCAACCTGTAGTCCCATTAGCAAAATTACCATTAGTAACTTTATTAACTAAAGTCCTACCCTCTAGCTTAACATCAGTTAAATACCCATTTGCAGTATCATCTATACATACAAAATCACTATCAGTTGTAATTTCACTCATTGTAGCATCTTCTAACTTTTTAACACGTTCTAAATCCTTATCAACATCATCAAGCCTTGTATTAATTGAATTGATTGATGCAGAAGTTGATTTAGGTACACTACCTTTTACAGTCCCTTCCACCTCACACAAGAATGAAATGTTAGTTTTATTATTAAATGTCCTAAGTGCTACTTGTTGTGCATCAGGTAATGGTATAAATGTAGGTACTTGTTGGTTAGAAAGAATAAATCCGTTATTGTTTATGAAATAATCTTTTACCCCATCAACCGTACTTGCTTTTGCCTTAGAAATCCTCAAAAGAACTTTATTTGTACTTGCAACTTGATACACGCCTTCTACATCATTCGTTAAACATTCTGTATTGCTTGGTACTAAATTACAAGTCAAAACTGTATTACTGTAAGAAACTACTTTGAGGTTTGGTAATGTAATCTCAAATAAAGCATTATTAGGTAAATCCCTATCTGTTCTTAAAACAACCGTTAAAGACTTGTCTAATATATTTCTTATGTTTAGTTTATCAATTCCCCACACACCATTTTTTTCAATTATCCTATCTGCTACATCACCAACTTTTTCTAATTGCACATCAGATAAAATAGTTATTTGATGATGTTGTGGATCTTCATAAGTTGTAGCACCAGTTCCAACTTCTACCTGAAACTTAGCATTAAGATTATTTTGAACTAATGTTGTTGACGTTCTAAATCTAAGATACTTTGCATTTGAAGGTATAGAAGTAATTGAACTCATAGAAATAAATACTTTTTCACTAT
>NZ_DATIRC010000003.1:0-3364 GCF_035470145.1 Romboutsia sp. | reverse complement strand
TTTATACTCTTTTTCAATTGCTTTACTCCTATCCTTTATACTTTTCTTTAATAACTTCTACTACAAATTTAGGTAATGCTAAAGATCTTTTCCACCTCTTAGGATTTCCAGCTATTCTATATAACCATTCTAGATTAAGCTTTTGATATATTTCTGGAGCACGCTTTTCAAATCCACCTAAAACATCAAAGCTTCCTCCAACTCCCATAAATAAACCTTTATCTACCTTTGCCATTACCTGGTTTATCCATTCATCTTGTAGTGGACATCCCTTAGCAACAAATACATAGTCTGGGTTTAACCTTATTACTTCATTAGTAACACTATCATCTTCATCATTATTATAACCATCACAATATCCAACAATATTTAAATTTGGATAATCTATCAATAGATTTTTAACCATAACCTCTATTACTTCTTTTTTAGCACCATAAAAATAAACACTTTGATTATTTTCATTAGCCATACTCAACAAATCTGTCATTAGTTCTATTCCTGGAACACGTTCTGGAATATCTTGCTTTAATATTTTAGCTCCCTTTACAATACCTATACCATCAGGAACGATATATGTAGCTTTTCTTAATAAATCAAAATAATTCTTATTTTCTTTACCATACATAGCTATTTCAGCATTAGCTGTTACTACATAAGTTTTCTCTTGATTTTTTATCCTATCATCCATTAATTTTAATATCGTTTCCTTGTTCTCACTTACAAATGGAATATCAAATATTTTTACTTGTCTAATATTCATAATTATCTCTCCTAATTTAATTAATTTCATCTATATAAAATTAGAACCTATTGCTTAGCGAGCAATAGGTTATAATTTTAATACTATTCCTTTATATCAGTTCTCTTTATCACTTTTAATATAGTCATTACAAGTATATATATGTCTAATTTAAAACTTCTTTTAGTTAAATATTCATGGTCATATACAACTTTTGTCTCTACGTCTATATTATCTCTACCATTTATTTGAGCCCAACCTGTTATTCCAGGAAGTATACTATCTACACTATATATTTTTCTAAGCTTTATTAAGTCCCCCTCTTCTAATATAACGGGTCTTGGACCAACTATGCTCATATCTCCCTTTAAAATATTAAATAATTGCGGTAACTCATCTATACTTGTTTTTCTTATAATCTTCCCTACTCTTGTTACAAATATACCTAAATTTGTAAAATCATTAGTAGCTATATTGGGAGCACCCACGCTCATACTTCTAAACTTATATATATAAAATGGTTCACTATTTTCACCAGCTCTTAATTGCTTAAATATTATAGGACCTCTAGATTCTAATTTTATCAGTATTGCTATTATTAAAAAAATGGGCGACAATAATAAGATACTAGCTAAAGATAATACTATGTCTATCATTCGCTTAACTTTATCATATATATTAAATCTACTCATATCCATATATATCATACTTGGTTTTGTAATATTATCACTTATGATTTTATCTTTCACGAATATCCTCCTATCTGTTGAATAATAGCTTTGTTTAACCATCTTCATTTAAATTGTTTATAATAATTTCTGCTATTTTTATAATTATTATTCTTATATTTTTTTCTAAAAATATAAATATATTTAAATAATGACAACAAAAGGAATTACATATACTGAAGAGTTTAAGAAAATTTTCATAGCTGAAAATGTTAACGATAAATTACCGAGACAAATATTCGAAGAATGTAGGTTTGATATAGATATATTGGGAATACATGGAGTTCATTCTTCTGGTAATATATGTAAATTATTACATAAAGAAGATGGTATTGTCGGTCTTTCGGATGCAAGAAATTTAAATTCAGGTAGGCCTCTTACAAAAGATTGAACAGTAATAATTATTTAAGAATTAATTTCAATATATTTAAATTACTCTCCTTATCTCCAATATTTATAGTTGTTGATTTTACTAGTTGATACCCTAACGATTTCCAAAATTTTATACCTTTAGTATTTTGTTCTACCACTCCTATTCGGAATGTATCAACTCCTTGAATTAAAGCGTATTTCTTTATTTCTTCATGAATTATCTTTCCTAATTTTTTATTTCTTTCATTTGGTGAAAGTAAAAGTAAACCTATCATCCAAGTTCCATTATCAGGATAGTTTTTAAATATATCTACCATTCCAATTAATAAGTCGCACTTATTATATACTCCAAGTGTCAATGAGTCCTCTAATGCCTTTTTATCATCATATTTAAAAATCCTGACTACATCCTCATCAGTTGCATTTCTTCCACTACACATCATATGGTAATCCGAACACAAATCATATAAGTATTTAATTTCATCGTGATTAGAAGAAGTTATAGGCTTAATTAAATACTCATCATCTAATATACTTTTTATCATAATATATCCCCCTTTAGCTAATTAAAATTATTAAGCAATCATTAATTTAATCATAGCAGAAGTTACCTTTTTCGAAGTGTCCATTAAAACAGTTCTTTTTTCATAACAACAGCAGGTAATACCTGTTCATTCCAATTTAAAGTTATATTGTCTATTCTTTTAAAGCCATTTTTTATCCAAAAATTAAGAACATCCTTGTCATAATTTGTAACAATATCAATTCTTAAACTATTGCTATTACAAGACTTTATGTACATTTCTAATAATTTATATATATTTGTTCCAATTCCTTGACCTTTAAGATTACTATTAATCATAAGTAATGACAAATACGTTTCTTTATCTACTTTAAAATCAATTAATCCTACTATTTTATTTGAATTTTTTTGAACAACTTTACATGAATAAAAACCTTCTTTTTTCATTGCATCTAACTCATCACATACCCAATTTACTGTTATACTTTCTTTACCTATATGGCTTTTTAGAAAAAGTTTATTTGAATTGTATATATTCACAATATCATTTAAGTCTTTAATCTCAATCAAGTCTATATAAAAATCATAAAATTCAAAGTAAATAATAATCTCCCCCCTTTTACATATATGGTCAGTTTAATTATATCAGAATGTATAGCTAAATAAGTGTTCATTGAAACAGATATTTAGCTATACATAATAAATAGGAGCATATGCTCCTAACTTATATTTTTAATGTGATAAAAATTGTATATTAATTATTCTATTTCTTCATATTCCATAAGATATGATAGTATAAAAAATATTATAAAACTCCAAATCAAAACTATAGCCAAGCTTCCAATAAATGAACCTACAAAAGTGGTATTAGAGAAAAGTAAATTTAACCGAGAAGAAATCGTTAGAATTAAAAATATATTAATAGATACAAATTATATTTCCAGACTCATCAAAAGGCCTTAAGGTATATTTTAGTCTACCTTAAGGCCTTTTTTATAACAC
>NZ_DATIRC010000002.1:0-3433 GCF_035470145.1 Romboutsia sp. | reverse complement strand
ATTGTACTAATTTTATATATAACCAAAAACCATATATACCTAGAGTTAATATTGTTAATATATACCATTTCATGTAATTAACAAATAAACTTCCTCCTGTTCCTACGAACTTTAATCTTTTTCCATCTATGATTGTATTTTATATTTCCCATTTATATTTAAATCTATCTAATCACATAGTATCTCAAATTCAGGTACATATAGATTAGCTGATTTGCACTTTTGGCATTTAATATTTCCCAGCTTTACTTCATTATCAATGTCTATCCTTCTTAACGTATCTTTGCACTTCGGACAATTATAAATATAATCGTATCTCCAATACTTCGTTATAATAGATACAGCTTTTTTATTTCCTATAAATCCACAATTATCACACAAATAAACTTCTCTTGAGTAATCAATAGTATACATTTCCTTACTATTTTCTAAATTATCAATTATTTTCTTAATTCTGTTATAATCTCTTTTATTTTCTCCATTAAAAAATGCTTCTAATGAAGAATCACTCATTCCTATTCCTGTTAAATAATTTTCTTCTTTTCCACACTCTTTACAAATAAAGCTTACTCCACTCCCCATAAGTCCCCTCCTATAATTATTTAATAGTTCTAAAATATATAGTTATTTACGTATTTAGTTATATCTATTGACTCTTTATCTGAATGTACTCTAGCATCTATACATATCCTACCTATAAAGTGAGGATATAAATCGAAGTCAATGTCTCCATTCTTTTTCTTTTTAGCCTCTAGTGCATAGTGTTGTTTTAATTCTTCTCTTGTAAATACCAAAGCTTTGTCTATATTTTCACTGCATATTATAATCATATAGTCATATTGTTCTTCTAACTCTTTACTAGAAAAACTTGTCCATAGAAGATATGTATTAGGATCTTCACCTTCACTATAATTTTTACTTGTTTTTATTTTTACTTTTTTCACACCTTCTATAGTTTTAAAAGTTATTTGATTTGCTTTTGTTTCTACATTTTCTATTTTATCTAAGTTGTTTTCTATAAACTTAGATAAAACTTGCATAGTTATATTTTTTCTACTTAATTTCATTTCTGCCTCCTATTTAAATATACTAGAATTTAATCTAGTATATTTATTTTTTCTGTTACTGTTTTACTTATTAAGCTTTGTTTAGCTTCTTTTAGTTTTTCTATTTGTAATTTTGTTTTATTTATAGTTTTAGTCATATCTACTATTTTTTTAGCAATAACCTCTTCTATATTATATTGTTCATGATGCGTTGGAACTACTGCTTGTATATTAAATAACTGTTCTGCATATAGTCTCATGACAGAATTTTTACCCCCAGGGGTCTTATCAAGGACAAAGTCCTTGATAAGAACCCTTCTCCGATTTCAATTTATTGAATTATACATAATTCTGATTTTCACATATAATTCGATAAGTTTATAAATACATTAAAACACTCATATCCAATAGATATGAGTATTAGTGAATTTCAATGGTGGAGATGATTCAAAACAATCATACCCAGAATTTTATTTTACAATTTCCCACATAAAGTTTACTCTCTATATAAGATTTTTGACACTATTAATAGAGTATAAAGTAATTACAAAACTTTTCTTCTTAACCATTTAATATAATTTTATCTTGTCAGGCCATGGATTATTTTGTGCAATACTCCATGTCTTATCAATATATTGCAAAGTATAAATTTGCTCTACTGCATGAAAATAATAAGAACCTTTTGTAGTAACTTTATATCCCAACTCATCTTCCTTCAATAAATTCATTTTTTTTGCTAAACTCAATTCAAATCTATAGTCTTTACTTAACTCACTATCAAACATCTTTTTATAAAGCTCTTTATCTAAATTCATATTGTAAACATTCCAAAATAACCAATAAGATTTTCTTGAAAATTCGGTGAAGTTTAACACCAATGCACAAGGAAATTCATTTTTATTTATTGCATTTATATATTCTTCAATGGAGAAAGTATTTAATCTAAACTTATCATCAAATAATGAGGCAGCTCCTGGACCTAATCCTATAAAATTTTCTCTAGTTATAGAAGAATATTTTTCTGTATTAGGCTTAGCAAAAGTCCATACAGAGGTTCTATCTAGGCCTATTTTCTCTGCCATATTTACAAGTTCAAAAAGCATTTTTTTCTTTTCATTAGCAGTTAGAGGTTTTCTTTTATTATTAGCATAAGAAAAATCAATAAATGGATAGGTAGAAATTTGAGTTGCCCCAATTTCAAAGGCCAAGGCTACATCTTCTTTTAAATCTTCTATACTTTGGTTAGGTATTCCAAATATTAAATCTACATCTATGGTTTCAAATCCCACTTCTTTGACTAGCTTTATTTTTTCTGCTTCATTATTTTCTTTTCTACCTAAGCTTTCCAAACAATTTTTATTAAATGATTGAATTCCAACACTTATCATATTAAATCCTAAGCTCTTTAACTTATTCAATAAACTTAAATTTATATTACTTGGATGTAATTCTATCGCTAAGCTACCTTTTAGATTGAAGTTTTCTTTTACAGTATCTATAATTTCTTCAAGATATTCTATAAGTAAGGCAGGTGTTCCACCTCCAAAATATAGAGATGTTATATCCTGCTTTTTATATCTTATATTAGCTAGTTTTATCTCTTTTAATAGAGCTTTTTTATATTCGAAAGCCTTTTTTTCGTCATATAGCACTTTATTGTATGGACAAAAAGAACATATACTTTTGCAAAATGGTATATGTATATATAACCCTAAATTATCTTTATTATTTAAATTCACATAATCTAAATCATTATTATCATTGCATTTTACAAATTCAAATGGCTTAAAGCTTTTGTTTAGTATCGGTCTTAAAATATTAGTCAGCATGTTCTATCCCCCCTATACAAACTTCAGATATTCTTCATAATTTTTATGCTCCCAGTTTAAATATATTAAATAATAGATTTATGTAAATTTTTTACAATTATATCTTTATTTTAGAATAACATAAAAAGAACTGCTAGACTATAAATTTAGCAGTTCTCTTATCCCTATTTTCGTGGGTTTCAATGGTGGAGACGATTTACAGGAAATCAATATTTTTGATTGCGATACAAATTGTTAAGCTCTTTAAGTTCTTCAACACTCAAAGTTTTTATGGTAGTGACATGCCATGTCACAGCTATACCAACTAGAACTAAAAACATTTTAATGTACATTGATTGCATAAGTAATATAGAAATGCTTAATGTTAACCATAGAAAAATTATTGTTCCAATTTTTGTAGTTTTAGGAATAGCCTTATAATTCATGTAACAATATATATACTTTCCTAGCATTTTATTGTTAATTAGCCAATTATACATTGTTTTAGAGCTTCTAAGGTAGCATACTGAAGCAAGCAGTAGCAATGGAGTTGTAGGAAGTACAGGAATAAATATACCA
>NZ_DATIRC010000001.1:0-6093 GCF_035470145.1 Romboutsia sp. | reverse complement strand
AATTATTAAAACAATCGCTATACTGAAATTGTATTTAGCAATTTTAGATGTCTTTTCTCCTCTATCAAGCATCATATCTAATATTCCCGATAAACCAAAGAATATTGTAAGCACTGAAATACATGATATGAAATCTAAGCTTAATACTGGTAACTTAATAAATGCGTATATAGCTATAGTTACAAGTGCTATCCCATATATTTGGATAATTTTTTTCATTTAATACTCCTTTCAAACTAAATAGTCATTAATAACATTATATCCATATATTTACAAAAAATAAATACCCCTTATTAATATAAGAGGTATTTGTTATGCTTTTGCCATATTTGGTACATATAATTGTTCTTGTGTAGAATATCTTGACAATAATCCTTCATACTCTAATGTGAAACATTCTAAGTCATAAAAATCATTAGGTCTTGTTTCATATGAATACTTATTTAAAATTTCAACTCCACTTTTTTGTAACATATCTGCTACAAAATGAGAACATACGTACTTGTATTCTTTTTCTCTAGGTCTATCTACAGATAAATATATAAGTGCTTTAACATCATAATCATATTCTTTTCTATTTGTACTAACTTCCATTATATTTTTATATATTTTTTCATATTGTAAGTCTGTAACATCTAATGAATACACCCTACACATAGTATTTTTCCTAATAGCATACAGTCCTTCATTTATATTTTCTTCCACAAATCCTGCAAAAATTGGCGTTTTAGGATTTAATCTTCCAAATGAGTACATTGGCTTTAATTCTTTATTTAAAGCTATTGATACGTGTGCGTATGGGGTTTTACTTATGTTTCTTATAAGGTAAGATAATACGGTTCCAGTATAAGTTGTTACTATATATATCTTTTTCATATTGTTCTCCCCTTAATTTCAGTATTAATCAAGTTTAACTATAAAATTATATCATAAGATTAAGTCTATTACAAATGTTATTTTTCTATATTTCTATTTTTTCTTATGATTTATATTTCCATTATGAATCTTATTATTTACACGATGTCCAATTATCCAAGATGCTAAAATTGCAACTAAAAATAATATAATTTTTGTTGGTTGAGAAAAAAACTCTCCTACATCTTCCCCTACATAACTTATAAGCAAAAACATTACAAATTTACCGCATACCATTCCAGGTATAAATGTTTTTATATCTAATCCAGCAAACCCTGATGCTATAGTTATTAAAAAATCTGGAATAAAAGGACATGCATAAGATATAAACATAGTGTTAAACCCTTGTTTTTTTATCCAAATTATTATTTTATTTACTTTATCATTGTTTTTATATCTTTTAAAAAACTTCCATTTAGAAAATTTATTAGCTGCGTAGTAAAGTAATACCGAAGCAATACTAGACCCTATCCATGATACTAAAAATCCCATCCACATTCCAAGTACAAAAGCATTTGCTAATACTATTGCAAGTAGTGGTAATACTGGTGCAAAAGTTTCTATTACTATTAAAACAAACCCTCCTATAACAGCTAATACTTTATGATCCGCTAGTGAATATAATATTTGATCCATAATTAACTACTCCTAGATTTATGCCATTTTAAATTTATTATTACTTTATTTTAATTTTGTATTTTGATATAAAATCTATAAAATTATTAACTTCTAATTGAATGTCTAATATAATCTCTTTTTCTTTTATCTTAATATCATTTAATGTCATCGGATAAGTATAACTTTTATCTACTACTATAACGCCATCTTTAACTATAAATGGTATTTTATCTTCGTAAGATTTTAATTTTTCGCTTACAGTTTTATCACTTATTTTTATCTTTCCTAGTTTAAAATCTGTTAATTTAATATTTAAATTATTATCAACTACACTTGGGTTTAAATTTACTTCTATTTGACTATCTATAAGTCCTAATACTTTATAAGGAGATATAACCTTTATGGCATTGTTGCTAACATCTATATATACATTTTTAAGTTCTTGTATATCATATGTTGTCATTACTGTATAAACTACGTTTTTAAACTCCTCATCTGATATAGCTATTTTTCCTTCTAGTCTAAGTGGATTTTCAAGTACTTCAAAATAATCTATAAAAGAACCCGTTAATAATTCTTCACTAGTTATAAATTTACCTTCTACTATATTAACTCTATCTCTTGGTATTAAGGCATAATATATACCAAGTAATATTATCCCTAAAACAATAATAATACTTATTATTATCTTTGAACTCTTTTTCATAAAATCACCTCTTTAAAATATTCCTAAATTTATTATATATCTATTATTAGTATTCCATTTGTTAAATATTATTATTGATGATTATATTTTTACTTTTTAAATTTAAGATATGAATTTTATAAAATTTTTATAATTATTATTATAAATTTCATTACTTTGTATAATACTGTTAAGTATATATATTTTGATAAGATTTTATTTTTAAATAATTATATCTTTATTTTTTTCCAATATTAGATTAAAATCAATAGTATGGATTATAGTATCTTTATTTACTATAGAGAAAATTTAATTAATTGAGAGGTATTATATATGTCAAATGAAAATAATTCATCTAACTTTATAAAAAATATTATTATAAATGACTTAGAAACAGGAAAACATGACAGTATCATAACTCGTTTTCCACCTGAACCAAACGGATATTTACATATAGGTCATGCAAAAAGTATTTGCCTTAACTTTGGTTTAGCTCAAGAGTTTAAAGGTAAGGTAAACTTAAGATTTGATGATACAAATCCTGTTAAGGAAGATGTAGAATATGTAAATTCTATAAAGGAAGATGTAAAGTGGTTAGGATTTGATTGGAACGACTTATACTTTGCATCAGACTACTTTGATGAAATGTATAACAGAGCTGTACTTTTAATAAAAAAAGGGAAAGCTTATGTATGTGAATTAACTCAAGATGAAATAAGAGAATATCGTGGAACTTTAACAGAACCTGGTAAAGAAAGTCCATATAGAAATAGATCTATAGAAGAAAACTTAGAGTTATTTGAAAAAATGAAAAATGGAGAATTTAAAGATGGAGAAAAAGTTTTAAGAGCTAAGATCGATATGAGTTCTCCTAACATAAACTTTAGAGATCCAATAATCTATAGAATAGCTCACTCTACTCATCACAATACAGGTGATAAGTGGTGCGTATATCCTATGTACGCATTTGCTCATCCACTAGAAGATGCTATAGAAGGTATAACTCACTCTATATGTACTCTTGAGTTTGCTGATCAAAGACCTCTTTACGATTGGTTCGTTAGAGAATGTGAAATGGAATCAGTTCCTAGACAAATAGAGTTTGCAAGACTTAACCTTACAAATACTGTTATGAGTAAAAGAAAATTAAAACAACTTGTTGATGAAGGTGTAACTGATGGATGGGATGATCCTCGTATGCCTACTATATCTGGACTTAGACGTAGAGGATATACACCAGAATCTATACGTAACTTCTGTCGTGAAATAGGTGTAGCTAAAGCTGATTCTAAAGTAGATAGCCAAATGTTAGACTTCTTCGTAAGAGAAGATTTACAAGCAAAAGCTCCTCTTGCTATGGGTGTTTTAAAACCACTTAAATTAGTTATAACAAACTATCCTGAAAACGAAGTTGAAATGATAAAATTAGAGAATAATGCAAAAGATGAAACTAAAGGAACTAGATTAGTACCATTTGGTAGAGAATTATACATAGAACAAGATGACTTTATGGAGGAACCTGTAAAGAAATACTTCAGACTATTCCCGGGAAATGAAGTTCGTCTAAAAGGTGCATACTTTGTTAAGTGTACAGATGTTATAAAAGATGAAAATGGAAATATAGTTGAAGTACACTGTACTTATGACCCTGAAACAAAGAGTGGTTCAGGATTTACTGGACGTAAAGTAAAATCTACTATACATTGGGTTGAAGCTAAAACTGCTCTTCCTTGCGAGTTTAGATTATATGAGCCATTAATACTTGATGATGCTCCTGAAAACGAAGGAAAGCACTTCTTAGAGCAAATAAGCCCTAATTCAATAGAAATATTACAAGGTTTTGCTGAGCCTACTCAACTTGAGAATGCAAAATCTTTAGATAAGTTCCAATTCGTAAGAAATGGATTCTTCAGTGTTGATAACAAATACACTACTAATGAAAATTTAGTGTTTAATAGAGTAGTTCCTCTTAAGAGCTCTTTTAAACCTGGAAAATAGCATCTAAAAAGGGAATGATAAATATCATTCCCTTTTGTATGTATATTAATCCTTACGGTATCCTAATATCTCTATTCCATCTTTGATACACTCTATGTTGAGCGGAAAATCAGGTCCTTTTTCTCCATCTATATCAGTTATCAAATCATCACTACACTCTATTAAAACCTTCTTTGTTTTAAAGTATAATAGTTCATCTTCATTATAATGATCTAAGTGTTCTCCTTTTAATATATTAATCAGCATAGGAATAGACTTTGGTATAGGCATGGCCTTAAATATTATAACATCTAAATATCCATCATCTACTTCAGCTTTATATGCTAAGTTTATGTTTCCAGCCGTTTTACCATTAAAAACTAACATAAGATACATATCCCCTTCATAATTCACTTCTTTTGAGTGGACATTTATTTTAAATTTTCTTAAATGAAGTGCTTCTTCTATTCCTGCTATATAATAGGATACTTTTCCCATATAGTTTTTAAAATCTGGATTTATCTTTTGAGATACATCCGTAAACATTCCTGCACTCGCTACATTTATAAAATATTTATCATTTATTTTTCCAATATCTACTTTTTTAGAAGTAGAATTGATTATATCTTTTATAGCATCTTTAACATCCCAAGGAATTTTTAAGGCATTAGCAAAGTCATTAGCAGTTCCAGTTGGTAAAATTCCAATTGGTATATTTATATCAAATTCCTTCATAGAATTTAATACTATATCTACCGTACCATCTCCACCTGCTAATAATAAATGATCATATGTATCATCTATCCCTAAAAAGGCTTTACTTATGTGCTCTTCTTTATTTAATCTATAAGGTATAAGCATATAATTATTTTGCTGATATACTTTTATAATATCATCTAATACACTAATTATTCTTTTTTCACCTGAATTTGGATTGTATATAAGTTTTACCTTTTTCATATTTCCTCCTTGCTACCCTTGGTGACTTACATTTATTATATACTATAGTATATGATTAATAGCAAAATCTTATTTATCAATAAATTCATTAATATTACATAGTTAGTACATATTTGCATATATAATAAGAGTACATTTAAAATTGCTTAATGTACTCTTTTTAAGAATTAGTATCCAAAATTTTCATTTATAAATATTACATGAATTCTATCCGCCATTCTTTGTCTTTTTATAAGAGTATATTCACAGCATATTCTATCAGGACTATTACAATCCATACACTGTCCAGTAGTTTTGCATGGTGTATTTGTTCCTATTCTCTTCGCATTTGCTGGTGCACATATTTCTTTATTTCTATTAATTGCTTCCTCTACATTTTTTACTATCTTATTAACACCTGTTATAACTATAACTTTATCTGGACCATAAAGCATAGCTGCTATTCTGTTCCCATTTCCATCTACATTATAAAGTTCACCATTTTCTGTTATTGCATTTGTACTAGTAAAGTATGCATCTGCACAAAATGTTTTTCTATACATTTCTTTTAAATCTTCTTGTGTAAGATTTGCCTCATATCTATCTAAGAATTTATATTTTCCACTTCTTAAAAAATCTATCACTCCAGTTTCAAATAAAGTCATAGATCCTCCGCAGCCAACTAAAGAATCTTCTTTTACTAATTCTTGTATTTTTTCTAAAAGCTCTTCTTTGTTTTTAACTAAGTAACCTTTCATATTATTTTTCTCTAAGGCTTGTATAGTTCTTTCTATTTTTTGTTCATTAACCCAAACCACATTCTTATCCATTATATATTCCTCCTAAAAAATATTTCTTTTATTTTTATGATTTTATCATTTTCAAATTTGTTTTAATTGACGATCACCTAATAGTCTTATTATTTATATTTTACCATAATTATCTATGTTTAATAAAAT